>NZ_JBXGGF010000004.1:0-131684 GCF_056854695.1 Mesomycoplasma sp. | reverse complement strand
TGAGTTTTAGGAGTTTCATTTTTATTATCTTTATTTGGTGCTGGCTGATTTTGGACTAATTTGGATTTATCTTCATTTTCGGCTTTATTTTTTGGTTCAACTTGCTTAGATGGTTCAAAAGATTGAACCTTGCCAGGTTCTTTTTCATTTTTTTCATTAGTTGAGACAACACCTACTCCATTACCAGTTCCACTAGTTAGACTTTGATTACTATAATAAACTCCTAAACCTGTAGCCAATGATACGCCTAAGGTAGATGCTCCAAGAATTAAAAATATTTTTTTCTTTGTCATAAAATATCCTTTTTATATTATACATAAATAAATTATAAATACAACAATTATATTTATTCCACACCACTTTTTCAAAAAAAACCAAACAAAAAATTTATTTTTTAATAAATTAATAACAAAAAAATATATAATATTGAATTAAATGCAAAAAGACTTGAACGTATTTAAAAAAACATTGTCTGTAGCTGAATCAGTTGGCAAAGGACATCCAGATAAAATTTGTGATCAAATAAGTGATGCAATTTTAGATAAAATTTTAGAGCAAGATCCAAACGCTAGAGTTGCTGTAGAAACTATGGCTTCCAATAGACTAATTATCATAGGTGGTGAAATTAAAACTATTGCTTATGTTGATTTTGTCAAAACTGCTTGAGAAATATTGCTTGCTATCGGTTATACCGAAAATGATTTTACAATCATTTCAAATGTCAACACTCAAAGTGCCGATATTTCGCAAGGGGTTGATCAAGTAAATGGTGATTTAGGAGCTGGTGATCAAGGAGTAGTTTATGGTTTTGCTTGCAATGAAACAAAAACATATATGCCTTTAGCTCCAACATTGGCTCATGAACTTGTAAAACTAGCTGAAAATCAAAGGATAAACAATCCACAATTTCAAGACGCAAGAGCTGATATGAAATCACAAGTAGAAATTGATTTTAGTCAATCAAGTCCTAAAATTAATAAAATTCTCATGTCAATTCAACACTCAGCCAACTATAATAAGGAGCAATTTCATAATTTTATAAAAGAAGAAATTATGAAAAAAGTTGCAATCAAATATGGATTAAACACTGATTTTGAAGTATTAATTAATCCAACAGGTAAATTTGTAATTGGTGGGCCTATTGGAGATACTGGACTAACTGGTCGTAAAATTATCATTGATTCTTATGGTGATGCTTGCCATCACGGTGGTGGAGCTTACAGTGGGAAAGATTACACTAAAGTTGATCGTTCAGGTGCTTACGCAGCACGATGAGTCGCCAAAAATTTAGTAGCTGCTGGATTTGCAGATGCAATTGAATTGCAATTGAGTTATGCTATTGGTATTCCCAAACCCATTTCTATTGCAATTTCATATGCCAAAAATTTAATAATTTCAACTGAAAAAGTTATTGAAATTATTAATAAAGTGTTTGATTTAAAATTATCTAGTGTAATTAAAGATTTAAGATTGCAAACCCCAATTTATCAAAATACCGCAACTTATGGACATTATGGGCGTGAAGAATTAAAATTACCCTGAGAAGAATTGAATAAAGTTGAAGAAATAAAAAAAATATTAAAAAATTAATTAGTTGGAGAATTAAATATAATAAAAATTTATTATAGTTTTAAATTTTTATTTTTTGTTCAAATCTTTTATTTTGTACATTTTTAACATCGAATTAATTATATTGTGTAATAATTATTTAGATAAGCTATCTCAAACTAAAATAAAAGGGTTTATTATATTGGTTTAAAAACAACCACCCCTAAATAAATATAGTTAAATAATAAACACTTTACAATTAAATAATAGTTGTAAATATTAATTACAAATAATATAAACACATAACACATTTATCAAAAGGAATCTTATGCTAAAAAACAAAAAATTATTAATTGGAATTGGTAGCGTAATAGCTATTGGAGCAGTAATTGGAATTTCAATTGGTGTTTCCAAGTCTAACAATCAAAATTTACATAATGAAAAAAGTAAGGATGCGGAAAAATTAACTGTTGAAGCTCCAAAACAAGAGGATACAAATAAAAATCAACCAACTCCTTCACCACAGCCTGAACAACCAAAACAACAAGCTCCTGCACAACCAGAGCAACACATTTCTGTACAATCAACTCCTTCAAAACCAGAAAAACCAATTGCTCCAAAACAATCAACTCCTGCACCACAACCTGCACAACCAAAACAACCCGCTCCTGCACAAAATCAAACTCCAAAGAACACTGTTGAGGACAACTCAGCGACACAAGAACAAAAAGCAAGTCCTAAAACTTCTGAACAAATAGTAACAAAGAGATTAGAACAGAAAGTGGAAAAATTAAACAATCAAATTGCCAAAACCACAGATGTTGAAGAGAAAAAGAAGTTATTAGACAAAAAATTAGAGGCAGTTCAAGAGCAAAAACAATTTCAAAGTAATGTTAATTACATAAATTCTTTAACTAATTTAGGTTCTTAAATTCAATACACAATATAAAATACTATAAATAGAAATTATTTCCTAAAAAACTTAATTTAAAATCAAATTATTAAAATTGATAAATTAAGTTCCTTTTTTTTTAAAAAAAAAGGAACTTATAAAATTTGTTTTAATAAAACTCAAACTCAATGAGCATTATTTTTCATAATAGTGGCAATAACACCTAAATAAAAGTTGTGGTTTTATTTGCTCTTAATGATTTCAAAAGTCTTTTTTTACAAACAAATTTGTCACAAAAAAAGTGGGAATTTCAAATATAATTTCCACTTTTTTTATAATCTTTAATTTTTTGTTTTTAGTGTATAGTATGTTCTAATCAAAGAAAGGAGATGTTCATCAATAGGTTTTAAAAATGTGTAAGTTAATGAATATCTACCTTCATCTTGATTGTCTTTTGTTGGCAAATTACCACGTAATGTTTGTTCAGGTTGCTGAGTCAAATACATATTAAGTGATTTGAGTGTTTTAGGGTTGGATGCATTTGCTAAAACTTTATCAAATGTTAAATCATTAGGATTTGTAATTATTTTTGAATGTTCATTTAATAATAAATAAATTTCATCACCATTTTCATTTTCCTTAACAGTGGCTACATCATCGTTAAAATAAAATTTTCTAAAAAAATCATATGATTTTTTGAAAGTTGGTGTGTAATTTATATAGTCAAAATTTTCCATACTCGGAACTGAAGAAAAATCAAATGAATATCCTTTACCTGATGTTTGTTCATACTTTTCAGTTTCATCATTAAATTTTAGTGTGTATTTAGTTTCGACAGCTGTATCTTTTAACATTTCGTCCAAACTTTTATCTTCACCTTCAAAAATACTTTCATACAAAGTGTGGTAAAGTTGATTAGTTGTCTTTTCAGGAGTAGAAGCTAAAATCACTCAACCATCTAATAATGTTAAATTATTTTTTGGTCTAATAATTCTAATTGTATTTTCCTCTTCTAAAATTTCATAATTATCTTTTGAAAAATTAGCATCCAAAGCATCTCCATTGTACAACAAGCCAACATCTTGACTTAAATTAGGATCGATGACTGAATTAGCTAATTCAAGCCCTGATGTTTTAAATACATTATGCTTTAAGTCAGTATAAGGATGGCCACTAATGGTTCCAATATAATCAACAAAAGCGTCAACTATTTGCTTGTAATTTTTTTCAGTAATTTCAGTTCCATACTTACCTAGCTTCTCGGTCCCAATAAGCAAATTGTCAAACATTGACTCAGTTCATTCAAAATACTTATAGCCATGTTGACGTAATCCGGCTCCAATGCCAGCTAAAGTTTGATCATTAAATTTAATTCCTTTTTCTTGAATTTCTTTTTTTTCTTCAGGACTTCATTGATCCATAAATTTACGCATATTTTTGCGAATTTTAATGTCATGACCATTTTTGTCTTTGCCATCGACTTCATAGTCTCCGATAGTGTAAGCCATAACTTTGTCTTGAGTATAGTAAGGAATAAAAAATTCTCAAAAATGATCAGGAATCCCGTCGTGATCAACATCAATAGGTTTACCTTGGTCATCGTGCATATATTTGTCATATTTGTCAATGTGAGCAACAATTTCTGGACGAAACATCGTTGTAAAAGCTGTTCTTTTTTTATCAATAATTTGTTGTTTAGCTTCCCGAGTTAAACTTGAGTAATTATCAGGTAATTTGAAAGCACTAGCAACATCTCAATTTGGAAAAAGTTTTGCATAGTTAATTTTTTGCAATAATTTTTTTTGCACTAATCTAGCAATTTGAAAGTCAGAACCAACACCTGCAATTGTTCGATTATCTTCAATCGCTCTAGTAAACTCACTTAAATCTCCAAATTCGCGATAGTTAAAATCTTGATTAATTCTTTCTTTTCCGGTTTTTGAAATATAAGATTCATAATTATAAACCACAGGCTTAAATGGTGCTTTAACTTTAAAGTAAGCTACGAGTCCTATAGCAGTAAAAAGTCCAACAAAAATAGTTGATTTAAGCAATCATTTTTTTATTTTTGTGTTCATTTTTTATCCTTTTTAGTTTTTAGATAAATTCATACAATATTACCAACTACTACAAAAAAGAGCATAAATGTTCCAAGTAATAGCGCTCATGTTTTGAAAGTACCTTGATATAAAAGAGTCCCAACTGTTTGAGTATTAGATGTGATTTTAGTTAAAATAAAATCATCAAAAGATAGAAAAGTAACAACTACTAAAGTAGATGTGATAGCTGGCATCATGTATTTTAGGTAAACTAAAAATCAAGCTTGCAATTTAGAATAACCCAAATCTTGCGCTGCTTCAAACAAAGTTAGTGGAAATTTTTCGCTTCTTGGGTGTAATAATAAAATTCCATATGGCAAAGTCATAACAATGTGTGACACAATTGCGCGAGCTAAACCTTCAGATGTTG
This sequence comes from Mesomycoplasma sp., assembly GCF_056854695.1. Taxonomy (NCBI): domain Bacteria; kingdom Bacillati; phylum Mycoplasmatota; order Mycoplasmoidales; family Metamycoplasmataceae; genus Mesomycoplasma; species Mesomycoplasma sp. The sequence goes on along the minus strand of NZ_JBXGGF010000004.1, from coordinate 126,775 downwards.
CCGCAAGCACACCAAACATACTAGTTAGAACAATTGCCATTGCAACGGCGGTTATTACATCTGGGTTAATAAGTGGTACATTAGAAGTTAAACTTACATATAATTTAGCTGTTTTACTTTTTTGGCGCCATAGCGCAAAAACAGTAATTAGTGACAAACTAACAACAACAAAAGCAGTTACTAAAGCGATAATTATTGTATTAACAAGAGCATTTCAAAAACCTTCATTATTTAAATCATAAAAGGCTTGTAAAGAGAATTTATTTCAAGTAGATGAAATAAATCCTTTTTTTGAAGGTGCATTAAAAGCAAACACTGAACCTGTGAAAATTGGGATATAAAAAAACAAAAGTAATAGTCAAACATAGCTTTTTTTTCAAATTTCTTTTTGAATTAAAAAATCCCAAATCTTAGTTATGATTGGCCTAATCTTAGTCATATTTAAATCCTTTTAATTTCATAATCACAATTGGAGCAAAATAAAGAACACCATAAATACCTATAAAAACCAACAAGGTTACAAGCACTAATGAAGAAACACGTGCTAAATCGAAAGGATTGGCAGGGTTTGTAGAATTATTAATTAGGTTTCCAATTAATTGATTTTGTGAACCATTTGGCAGCAACTTATCCGAAATTACAATTGAAGTTGCTGCCATTAAAAACACCAAGGCAATTCCTGAAAAAATAGCTTTAATACTATAAGGAATTACAACTTTTATAAGTGATTGAAAATGGTTATAACCTAAATCAGAAGCTGCTTCTAAAAGGTTTTTGGGCATATCACGAAGCACTGAATAAAGTGGCAAAACCATAAAAGGAAAATTAAGAAAAATTAGTCCTACTAGTAAAAAATAGTTGTTATTCAACTCATCTTGGTCAAAAATTGCCAAAAATAATGAACGTAAAGAAAACACTTTAGCAATTGTAAAAATAATTAGTGGTGACACAATTAATGAAAGTGAATAAATTTTAAAAGCTTTAGATTTACTATTTGCGGCAATAAAAGCATAAGGAAAAGCCAACACCAAACAAACTAGCGCACATACCAAACCAATAAAAACAGAACGACCAATAATAACTCAAGTTGTTTTATCTTTAGTTAAAATATGATTGTCAAACTTAACATCAGCAACTGGTGGTGTTACAGCCTTAACTAGCAATAAAATTAAGGGAATAATGATAAAAATCAAAGCAAAAATAGCATAAGGAATCACAAGCGAAAGTCTTAAATTAAAATTAGACTTGAACTTGGTCCACACATCGATTATTTTAATCATTTCCTTCCTTTGTAAGGTTTTCTTTTTTCATTAAATGAATAGCATCATCATCTCATTTTAAAAAGACTTTTTGACCAATATCATAATAGTCATTAGTTTCAACATGAATTTTTTGACCCACATCAATGGTGACTCAATAGTATGAACCTTTATAAATATTTTGTTCAATTGTTCCTTCAAAATATCCTGAATTCAAATCAATGTCAATGTCTTCAGGACGAATGAGAGCATCTAGCATTTCTCCTGGTGTGAATTCTTGATGAATAGTATAAAGTTCTTTACCAAGAATTTCAACTTTATTTTTATCAATAAATTTAGCATCAAAAAAGTTAGAATCACCTATAAAATTAGCTATTCACTTATTAATTGGATAGTCATAAATTTGTTTAGGTTCATCATATTGAGCAATTTTGCCATCACGAATAACTGCAATTTTATCTGAAAGTTGAAGCGCCTCATCTTGATCATGAGTAACAAAAATAAAAGTAAGTCCTAATTTTTGTTGAATATTTTTTAAAAATACACGCATTTTGTCACGAATTTTAGCATCTAAAGCTGAAAGTGGTTCATCTAAAAGTACAATTTCAGGCTCGATAACAAGTGAACGAGCCAAGGCTACACGTTGTTTTTGACCACCAGATAGTTGGTTGATTGCTTTATTTTCATGCCCAGTTAATCCAACAAGTTCAATGATATTTTTGATTTCAGCATCAATTTCTTCTTTGGTAATTTTACGTGTTAAATATTTCTTTTCAAACTGTTCAGTTTTTGCATGAACATAATTTTCTCAATTAGAATATCTAAAATCTGAATCATCAAGTTGTTCTTGCAATTTATGTCTAGACTTTTCTGTTAAATTTCCAGACTCTAATTTGGCATCTATTTCATTTTGCAATTTGGTTAATTCAGCAATTTTTTGATCACGTTTTTTGATTCATTGTTGTTTTGATTTTTCCAATTTTTCTCAAATGGATGCAGGAATATCAGCTTTATTTTTTGCAATACGCTTTAATTTAAGACCAAACTCAATGTTTCCACGCACTGATAAGTGTGGAAAAAGTGCATAATCTTGAAAAATAGTTGCTGTTTCACGTTTATTAGCGGAAACATCCTTGATATCAATTCCTTCAAATTTGATTTCACCACGAGTGGCTCACTCAAAACCACCAATTAAACGCAAAATAGTAGTTTTACCAGAACCAGAAGGACCTAAAAGTGTTACAAAATCTCCTTTTTTAATGTCAAGGTTAATTTGGTCTAGAACTTTCCTATTGCCAAATTCCTTATCAACATCAACTAAAGAGATGATGATATTGTTTTGGTTAGTTGTCATATATAAATTCCTATACTAAAAATTAAAAAACAAATAAAAAATAAATTATTTATTAAAAAATTTTGGTAACTTCATATTTGAAGAAAAAAAATTCTTCTCTAATGAAGAACAATGGGGAATTTATCAAAAATATCTTGGCTAGTTTGTTCAAGACAAAAAGATGGGTCACTGTATTTAAGAGCCCAAATTTGATAAAACTTATAAAAATGATAATATTTTTTGTCTTCGAACATAATAAAAGTAATAATTATATATAAAAAATATATTATATTTGTATAATTTTGTAATAATAAGTTTTTTTGCTCTAATTATAATGTACATTAAATCAACAAAAAGCACCATTAGTGGTGCTTAAATGTATGATACATCTACATTCGCATTCCTTTTGGTTTTTGTTTGTGTGCTAAAGAATTTCTTCTTCAACAAATTCAATGAGTTTAGGATCAATATCTGCTATTGCATATTTGTAAACTTTCCCTAAAGAAGGGTTGAAAATACCAAGATATTTAAGATTATTAAAAAACTTCTCATTAATTGATCGACACCCTAAAATAAAATAGATTAACAACTGTAAGGTGTGTTGTGATGATATTTTTTTTTACTAACTTTCAAATCTCAAAGTGTGTCTTTGCTCAAAAAGTCACAATCTCCAGCTAGTATTCGCTTTTTAAACCCTCCTGGAAAAGAAAGGCCATATTCAACAAGGGATTCATTGCCTTGAAAAAAATCAATCATTCGTTTAACCATCGTTCTTATGTTTTGGATAACAATTTGGTTAACTGGACCATTCTTTTTAATTAAATTTTTAAATGGTTGGTAAAATCCAATTCCGGCTCGAAATATAACATCGTACGTTGAGGCCTCTATAGCTTTTAAAATATCACTATCACTTAAGTCGTTTTTCATTGACAAAACCATCTTAGTAAGATATTCTTCCTGATTCGTTATATTGGTTCCATTCCGTTTTGTTTGATAAAACAAATAAAACAAAATGCTATCATATATCTTTGCTCCTTTTATAGAAATAGAAAACGCTTGGGTTGGGTTATTATCTTGTTGTAATCGAAATAAATAATCAACAGCTAAACCCACTAAGCTAGGATGGACATTTTCGTTTTCTCGATTTATTTCTTCATTAATTTGTTCAATCTTAAATAGACGGGGTGATAAATAACCGCCTCTTGGTTGTTTAGTTTTTTTCACAACATATACAACACTACTCATAAATTACCTTTCTGTTTTATAAATTATAATTAATGAAACATTGTTAATAAATGTAATTTAAATTGTTTCTCATTTACTTAATACAATATTTATTTGAATTATTTTAAGCAAAACAAAAATATATTTTATTCACTTTAAACTTTTAATCAATAAAATTTGTTATTAATTTAATTATTATTTTCTTGTTTTATAAAATCTTGATTAAGTTGTTTGAAATCAGTTTTATAATTAAAAGTAATTTTTTGAGTTTTCGGCACAACAATAACTTGCAAACCAACTTTGTCAAAATCAAAATGATCTTTTAAATTTTCTTCAAACTCAAAATCACTTGTCTTAGCTGTAGTTAAATAAATATTTTTGCTATCTTGTTTTATAACAAGCAATCAATCAGAAAAATACATTGGTTTTCAAGTTTCTAAAATGAAAATGTTGTTGTTTTTTAAAGCACTTTCAAGGGTTTGTCCATTTAAAAAACTTTGAGCAAATTCCTGAGATATTTGCTCTGATTTTAAAGTTGAATTTAAATTTGTGATTCTATTTGCAAAATTTTGAAAATCATTTTCATTTGTGATTTGAGTTGTGTAATTTTCTAAAAGTGGCTTGTCATAACTAATTAGTGATGAACTTGCAAGTTTCTTTAAAAATCAAGGTGATTTTGCCATTATTTTATTTTTTGTTTGGTTTTTTACAAAAAAATCAAATACCTTTTCCTTTTTTTGTTTTAAAACATTATAAAATAATTGGTTGTCAGAATTGTTATATTTTGAAGCAAGTTCATCTTTAATTTCTTGAATTTTTTCAAACTCATTAATTTGTTTAATTTTTACTTGTTTATTTTTTGGAATTCTAACAATTTTTCAATAGTAAGGATATTCCCTATCTACTGGATGACCTTCAAGAGATTGTTTAAAGTGTTCTTGAATAACTCCTTGCCAAATATGATTTATATAAATAACATTACCTTGTTCTTGAATATAAATTGGCAAAGCTTTATATTCAAGTGGAGAGCCTACCAATTGATATACATATAAATCACTTGTTTTTAAAACATCATTTAATTTTTCACCATCTAAAAATGATATCTCAAATAATCTTTGTAAACTGTTTAAGCTAAGATCTTTTTTCTTATCAATAATAGGATTTCCAATATGCAGTTGAAAATCCCTGATACTAGATAATTTAAATAAATCCTCTCAACTTGCTGGTTCATAATCATCTTCATCATAAGGGCCTCAATATCTATTTTCAATCAAGCGATTAGGTCAATAAACATTATTAGAAAAATTATTTTCTAGTTCATATTTATTTAAAAAACCAAACAACTCTTCCATAAATTTTGTATATTGTTCTTCATTATTTCCATAATTATTTTTAGTTAAATCTTCTTTTTTTAGTTTGTTTTCGCTTGACTTGAATGGAAAACAAGAAACCATTGATACTGGAATTAGCAACAAACCTAAACTTGAAAGTATTTTTTTAATTTTCATCTTTCCTCTTTGTTTAATCTTTTTTTGCCACATTCTAACTAATTTTTTTATAAAAAAAGCAAAATTTATTAAAAAATTTTGCTTAAGATTTGTTTAATATAAATGATTCCTGATAATAGAGAAACCAAGGAAGCCAAAATTAGAGGCAAGTTTATTAGCCAGTAATTTAAAGAAGATTTCACAATAAAGGGTGCAAAAATAAAGCATACTGATATTGCAATTACTTGTAAAACTGTTTTTAATTTACCTCAAAAAGAAGCTGCAACAACAATATTTTTGCTTGCAGCAAAAATTCTTAGTCCGTCCACACTAATATCGCGAAGGAAAAATATTACAACCAAGTACCAAGGAACAATGTTCATTGCTATAAAACTAATTAAAACCGAAGTTACTAAAATTTTATCTGCTATAGGGTCAAAAATTTTTCCAAAATTTGATACTGTATTATACTTGCGAGCAAATCAACCATCTCAAAAATCCGTAAGTGAAGCTAGTAAAAAAATAAAAAAAGCTAGTAAAAAAAAGCTTATACGCGAATTAGAGTAACTTGTGTATGCTGTATAAGAATAAGAAATAATTAAAAAAATAATTAAAGGAATAATTAAAATTATTCTTAAAATAGTTAACCAATTTGCAAAATTCTTTTTAACTATCGTTTTCATATCAATAATGATTTTAGTTTTTCAATAATTTGTTCTTTTTTTGTGAGTGGTTTAATTTCAGTAGATTTTTCCAAAACATCAATTTGTCCATCATACGAAATAATTTCGCTTTTGAATTTATCAATACCAATTTTTCCAGAGCTAAAATCTGAAATTAAATTTTGAAAAAATTGACTATATTTTTCTTGGGTTTGTGCATACAAATCAACAATTTTAGGATCTTCATAATTTTGTAAAAAACTTTGAAGATCTCTAAAATACTCAAGGTTTTTTAAATTTTTTTTATCTCATAAATTTGACTTAGATTGAATCAATTCACTAAGATTATCAATGAAAATATCGGTTGTTTTGTAAGGATTGTTGACAAAAGATTCAACAAATTTTTCATGTTTTATAAAATGTTCCAAACTATATTTGGCAATCAAATTAATATCAGACATCTTAATAAAGCCTATAGAAACAACAAATTTATCTAACATCTCTTTATTGTTTTTAATAACTATATTTATACGTGCACAAAATTCAGCAAGACTTCGTTCTTCCAACTCTTTCATTGCTTTTTTATGTTTTATAATTCTGTCACGCTTTATTTTATTACTAATAAAACTGTAGAGCAAAAACCCAACAATTGCAATAGCTAAAATCGAGATTAAGACAATTAAATTTACATCTGTTTCCATTTAATTCCTTTATTTTTCTTTTTGTTTAGTTGTTTCTTTGTCTTGATTTGCTGTTGAAGTTTTTGTAATTTTTTTGCGATAAACGGGTTTAGCATTAGGGTCTGAAGCCATATAGCGACAATTTGGAAAACCTGAACAACCTATAAAACGTTGACCGGTTTTTTTATTATTGCGATAAATTAGATCCTTTTCACATTCTGGACAACTTTGACCAACTTTTTCTAGTTGAATTACTGTTTGTTCTATGTCGCTGGCTTTTTCCATAGTTTTTTGAAAACTATTTCAAAAAGTTGTTAAATTTTCTTTGTAATTAATAGAACCTTCAGCAATTAAGTCTAAGTCTTCTTCTATCTTGGCTGTGTAATCAATATTTATAATTTCAGGACTAACTTGCAATAATTGTTTTAAAACTAACTCACCAAAAGAAGTTGGTTTTAATGAGCGTCCTTCTTTTTCTACATAAAGACGATCTTGCAAAATTTTAACTGAAACTGCAAAAGTTGATGGCCTTCCAACTTTAATTTGATCTAATTTATCAATCAACGAACCATCATTATAGCGAGCTGGCGGTTTAGTTTGGTGAGAACTATGAGAAAACTTATCCACTTTTACTTTGTCGCCTTCTGATCAAATTGGTAGTTCAAGTGGTTTTTCTTCAGGATCTAAAATTTTGTAGTATCCATCAAAAATAATGGTAGAACCTGATAAAAAGAAATTGTGAACATCTTTTGCCAAAAACTCATAACGAGTTATCTGTCTAATAGGTTGCTTCATCAATGCTTGTAAAGTTGTGTTATAAATTAGTTGATAAACTCGAAAATCCAATTCATCTAAATCATATTTTTCTTTTGCAAGATTTGGTGTAAGTTCAAGATTAGTTGGACGAATTGCTTCATGGGCATCTTGATCACCAGCAAAACCTTTAATAGTTTCGCTATAGTATTCAATTCCGTATTTTTTCTCAATAAAAATTTTAGCTAGATCAATAAAGCTTTGGCTCAAACGTGTTGAATCTGTACGTGGATAAGAAATGAGTCCTTGGTCTCCGAAACCTTCATAAAGTTTTTGGAGAGAAACAGAAACACGAGTAGCTGAATAATTTGAAAGCTTTTTAAATACAGTTGCTTGTTTTAGTGGACTAACTTGAGGATCCTTTTTTTTATTTATCTGTTTCTTAGAAACCTCTAAATATTCAACATCTGACAAATCAGATAAAATTCCCTCAATTTGTTCAGTCGGAATTCACTCTGGTGATTCTAAAAAAGATCTATTAAAATACTTAGCTTCAAATTGACCGATTTGAGCAACTAAAATAAAATAATAGTAAGGAATAAAAGATACAATTTCTGCTTCTCGATCTATAACGAGTTTAAGAGCAACAGATTGTACTCGACCAGCTGATGGATTAGTTGGTGCATTTTTGATTTTAGATCCCAATAATTTAGAAAGTCTAAAACCTATAATACGATCTAACATACGACGGGTTTTTTGTGAATTAACTAAATTTTCATTGATTGTTATAGGGTTTCTTACCGCTTCCAAAATTGCTGTAGCAGTAATTTCATTATAACGAATTCTTTGATATTTTTCTTTAATATCCAAAAGATCAACAAGTGATGCACCAATCGCTTCACCTTCACGGTCAGCATCGGTTGCTATTAAAACAGTTGATGCCTTTTTAGCGGCATCCTTTAATTGTTTAACAATTTTACGCTTGTCAGACTCTATTTTGTAAATAGGTTCTCAAGTTTCTGTGTTAATTCCGAAACCATAAGGTCCTGAAGTTGCTAAATTAACAACATGACCTACAGATGCTAAAACTTCAAATTCATCACCTAAAAAATTGGAAATAGTTTTTATTTTGTTAGGTGACTCAACAATAACTAATTTAGACATAAAAACTAAAGTTATTATTTATTACGCTTAATTTCTTTAAGACGAGCAGCTTTACCTTTTCTATCTTTCATGTAGTAAAGTTTAGCACGACGCACTTTGTTTGAACGAACAACTTCGATTTTATCAACTAATGGTGAGTGATACAAGAAAGTTCTTTCAACTCCAACATTGTGAGCTATTTTATAAACAACAAAACTTTTTGATAAACCGCTACCTTTGATAGCAATAACTAAACCTTCAAAAATTTGAATTCTTTCTTTGTTACCTTCACGAATTTTAACAAAAACTTTGACATTGTCCCCTTCACGAAAAGGGTCTAATTTACGTAATTGACTTGATTCAACAATTTCTATTAATTTATTTTTCATGATTTTCCTTTTGAATGTATTTGTCTCATAAATCAGGACGATTTTTTTGGGTTTTTTCTATTTGTTTTTCTCTTCTTCATTTTTCAATATTCGCATGATTACCATTAAATAAAACTGGTGGAACTTCTAAGTTTTTATAAACTCTTGGTCGACTGTATTGTGGATAATCAAGCAAACCATTTGAAAAAGATTCACTAGCTAAAGAATCTTTATTAATTACCCCTGGCAGTAAACGAATTACAGCATCTGCAACAACCATAGCTGGTAATTCACCGCCTGTTAGCACATAATCACCAATAGAAATTTCATAATCAACTAAATGATCAATAATGCGTTCATCAAAACCTTCATATCGACCACAAACTAAAGTAATTTCATCATATTGAGAAAATTTTTTAGCAAGTTCTTGGCTAAACGGCTGCCCTTGAGGTGAAAGAGCGATTTTCAAACCACCAATATTAGAAATAGCATCATCTATAGGTTGAATTTGCAAAAGCATTCCAGCACCACCACCATAAACACTGTCATCTACTCTTTTAAATTTATCCAGAGAGTAATCACGAATATCTATAGTTTTAATTTCTACTAACTTTTTTTCAATTGCTCGAGCAACTATTGATTCTTCACTAAAGCTTTTAAAATAATTTGGAAAAAGAGAAACAAAATTAATTTTCACTTCAAACTATTTGCTTACTTTTTTGGATGCAAAAAGAGCTAGAACACCTTTTTTAGTAAGTAAGTTTTTAACTGTTAATGTAGGTTGTGCACCTAAAGTTAATCAGTGTAAAACTCTCTCTTCTTTAAATGTTATTTCTTTATTTTGTGGGTTGTAGTGCCCGACAACTTCGATATATCTTCCATCACGAGGTGCACGTGCATCGGCGATAATAATTTTATAAATAGGATTAAACTTGGATCCTATTCTTTTAAGTCTAATTTTTACCATTTTGACCTTTCTGTTTAATATGATAGATAAATATAAACTCATATTATAACACAAAAATTCGTAAAGCAAAATTGCTTGACGTTTTTTTATTTATCTTAAAAATAATAAAAACACTTATCAATATAATTTGACAAGTGTTTTAAAAAAATGAAAGAAAATTTATAATTTTTCACTAGTAAAGAAATCTAAAATAGAATAATTATTTATAATAGCTTTCCTTAATTTATTTAAAAAATTAAAATAATCTACAATTTTATTTACAAAAATTTCACTAACTACCAAATTGTTTTTAACAAATTTGGGTTCAATTTTTCTAACTAATTGAATTTTAGTTTTTAAATCTACTTTATCTGATTTTAAAATAAACATAAATATATCAAATAAGTTTGTTCAATTCAAGCATATTATATCTTCTCAAATATAACTTGTTGATAACTTGTTTTGAATTATAGTTTGTTTTAAATGATGAGTAAAAACATCAATATATCCATTCACTTCAGGATCAACAATATATTCTAAAAATTCCAATCATTTTTCTTGTTTATTTTTTAGGGGGTGATTAGCATCTAAATTGTCAATGGATTTTGCAATAAAAACAGTTAATTCTGCTTTTAATCTATTTTCCATTTTACAAAATTTTTCCCAGAATATTTCAGCATATTCCTGATTAAATAATATTTTTATATCATTTTGTCTTTTTTGATTAAAGTTAATATTAATGTCATTAAAGTGTTTAGACTTAATTAGAATTTCTTCAATAGAAATTTCACGTTCAATTTTTTTAAATAAATTTCTTTTATGCATAAAAATAAGCTTTCATTTCTTAGTTTAATAGTAATTTTTAATTTTATTTATTAGCAGATATTGTATTTAAATAATCAACTCCTGCTTTTGTAATTTTACGCCCTCTTGGCGTTTTTTCTAAAAAGTTTTTTTCAATTAATAGTGGCTCTATAATATGTAGTAGTGTTTGTTTATTTTCTTTTAATATACCACAAACAACATCTAAAGCCACACTCTTGCCCTTGAAAATATTTAACAAAAGCCGAAGATACTCTATACTAGTTTCATTCAACCCTTGCTTATAAATACCAATGCTATCTAGTGTTTTGTCTACAATTTTTTGATCAATTATTTTTACATTCAACACAAGAGCAAAGTCGCGAATCCTTTTTAAAATATTGTTGGCTATTCTAGGTGTTTTATTTGTAAAGTTAGAAATATATTCTATTACTTGATTGTTAATGTTTATTTCTAATTTTTTAGCAGAGTTTTGAATAATTTTCATAATTTCTATTGGTGTATATTCTACCATTTTTGCAATTAATCCAAACCTATTTTGTAAAGGAGTTGAAATTTGAGCTAACTTAGTAGATGCCCCAATTAAAGTGAAATTAGGAAGTTTCATTCTCATAATTTTGTTTTCACCATCTACACCTATTTGTAAATCAATAACAAACTCTTCCATAGCTGAGTACAATAATTCTTCAATATTTTTATTGATTGAATGAATTTCATCAATAAAAATAATACTATTTTTTGTAATATTCGCAAGCATAGCTAGAACATCAGATTTTTTCTCTAAAAGCGGACCTTGAATATATTTTATTTTAGAATTTGTAACATTTGCAATAATATTTGCTAATGTTGTCTTCCCCATCCCAGGTGGTCCATAAAATAATATATGATCCAATGAATGGTTTCTCTTTTTAGAAGAAGCAATTAAAATTCGAAGTGTTTCTATTAATTTTTTTTGACCTATAAAATTTTCAAAACTATTAGGTCTAATTTCTAAATTCTCTTGCATTTGAAATTATTTTAATAGCTTGTTCTATTAAATGCTCAAAATTTTCCGAAGGTTCTACATTTGCCAACGCATAATTAATTTGCTTTTTTTGAAAACCAAGAGTTTTAAGTGTGTTTTCAAGCTCAACTGCAATTTTTTGTTCTAAATTAGTTTTCTGAAAAATTTGTTCAATAATTTCTTCATCTGTTGGCAGTTTATTGGAATCACCATTATTTTGAATTGTTTTTGTAGTTTCTGCCATTTTGGCATATTTTTTTTGAAATTCAAAAACAACTTGTTTGGCATTTTTTTCACTTACATATTGAATTTTAGCAATATTTTTTCATTGACCCAAAATTATATAATCGATAATCTTAGTCCAACCATGATTTAAAGCAGAAATTGCTGTTTTGGGGCCTATTCCCTGAATTGATATTAAATCCTCAAACAAAATACGCTCCTTAAAATTTTCAAAACCATATGTTATTTTGGAATAATCATTTTCGTACTCATAAACATAAATTTTGCGAGTTTCATCTTTGTTAAATCGCTCTATGAAAGGCACATATATCAAAAAACCATTGCTACCTTGTTCAAGAATTAAATAATTTTTATTTTTAGAAACTATTTTACCTATTTTATAAATCTGCATTTGACTCCTTTTGTATATTCACCTAAAATATAGTTTTTTTTAATTTTTTTTCAAAAAAAAGACAAAAATAGGAAAAAATAGGTATTTTTACTCATTTTCTCATGTGTAAATGTTCAAAAAATGATCAAAATTATCTTTATTAATTTTTAAATTGGGTGGTAAAACTAAGTTAATTTTTTCTTTAGACAAATAATCTGTTAAAAAACTAAATATAGTATGTTCACTACTTTGATCTTTTATATCTAAAGAAGAATTTATAAAAAGGTATTTTGGTTTATATAAAGTTAATACAAAAAATAATCTATCATCCAAAGTAGCAGAATATGAAAATTTGATTTTTTTAGAAAAAAATACTAATTCAGAATCTGTAAGATCATTTAAAAAAAAGTCAATATCATTTGTATCTAAATTTTCTTTTAAAATTTCTTCAAGAATTTTTTTATTTATATAATAAATTTTACCTTGATGAATCAGTCTATGAGAACTCTTGAAAAAATTTATAATTTGCTCAATTTTTTCATTATTAAAAATATTCAAATTAATTAGCTTTAAATTAATATTAGAATTAGATTTTCATATTTGTTTAGATACGCGTTCAAAATTTATTTTTTTATGACTATCAATGTCTAATTCTTTTAAATCGGAATGTTTAAATAAATAAAAACCATTATTAGATGAAGCTCTTTCTAAACAAATGGAAACAATATCTGCAATATTTTCCTTATAATTACTAATATCTACAATTGCTCAATGTCTAAATATTTTTGAACGTGTTTTAAAAAACTTAATTGTCTGTTCTATTTTCATTTTTGCATCTAGCGAAGTCTTGAATGCATAATTTACAATTATTATCTGATTAATATGTGAAATTTTAAACTTAATACCTTTAATTTTTTTTAAAAACAAAGAATTAAAAGATAAGAAAAATTCTTGAATTTGAAAGTTAGATAAATTTGAATTTAAATAAAATAAAAATAAAAATTCATATTTAGTATTCAAAATGTTAATCTTATTATCAACTTCAAAATTACTTTTTTTTATTAAAAAATTAGTAAGCTTATATGTTTTTTGTATAGGTATTAAAACAAAACTTTTGTGTGGGTCATTTGAAAATAAAATTTCAAATTCTTTTTTAGCAAAAAGTTTTGTTTTTAAATAAATATTAGTTTTGTTTTTATTTCAATTTTGTAATAAAATTGCCAACTTAATAGAAGAAGATTTTTTTAACATAGCCAAAAAATCTTCTTCCGAAACTCACATACATTCTGAAAAATTTTTATTACTAAACACTTTGCTAACAAACTTAGAAGATTCTATATTTGAAATTCTTAATCTTTTTTTTAATTTATCATATGTTATTGGAATTGCATAATACTTTGAATTTTGTTTTTCTTTGTAATTTAAAAAAACTATTCAAGAAATAAAAACGAATAACAATAACAAAAAGAAAAAAACAATAATAATTAGAAAGAAAAAAGCCATTATTTATTAACTTTAGATAAAAATTTGTGAGTTTTAATAATAGTTCTATACTCTTTGTTATCTTTAGCAAATTTAATTTGTAATGAGTCGTGCTCAACAACAATTACAACACCTTCACCAAAGGTTGTATGGTAAACTTTATCGCCCTCTTCATAATCTTCAGCACTAACTTTATGGTAATTTAATTTACCATGCATATCAAGTTTCGTAAATTGATAAACTTGCTCAGCATGTAATTTCATCTCACCAACGAAATTAGAAATTTCTCCTAAATTGTGTGAATTTTTTTCTTTTTCTCAAGGTTTTCTATCAGTATTGTTGATAAAGCGTTTAGTTTCAGCATTGCTTATAAATAATTTATTTTTAGCTCTCGTAATCGCAACAAAAGCTAGTCTTCGTTCTTCTTCATAAGCATCTACATCATTTGTTTTAAGAACTTTTACTGAAGGAAATATTCCTTGTGTCATTCCAACAAGAAATACACTTTCAAACTCTAGCCCCTTTGAAGCATGAACAGTCATAAGTAAAACTTGATTTTTTTCTATTTTATCACTTACACCATCAAGTGCTATATCATCAATAAAATCTCTAAGTGTTTTTGTTGAATTGTTTTTTTGTCATTGATCCATTTGTGCATAAAAATCAACAAATTTTTTTTCAATATCAGCACTCTCCTTACTATCTTTAAAACTTTCAAAAAAACCAATTCCACTTAAAAAAGTCTTTAAAATAGAAGAAAATTGTTTAATTTTGGGTTGATTTTTAGCTTCGTTAATATTTGTTGATACATTAGTATCATCAATTTGAGAATTAGTATAAACTTCTATTTCATTTTTTTTCTTATTAGCTCATAAAATATGACTTAATAGACTACTAATTTTTTTCTGAACTTCTATTTTTAATGGAATTTTTTTGTCAGAATTTAACTTAATTTTATTAGTATAATATTTTAGAAAAAAATCAATTAATGAATGACCATGCTCTCTTGCTAAATCATTTAATTTTTCTAATGTTGTTGGTCCAATTTTTTTAGATGGTACATTTAATATTTGTTGAAAAGCGAAGTTATCAAAATTGTTGATTACTTTTAAAAAATAAACAGCATCTTTAATAGATTTATTGTCAGTTAATGATATATTTCCAAAAGCTCGATAAGGAATTCCTTTTTTTAACAAAATATCTTCAATAGTACGAACGTAGTTGTGATTACGATATAGAATTGCAATATCTGAATATTTACTTTTTTGCTCAGAAACTATTTTTTGAATTTGAGAACAAACTCATTCTGCCTCACCCATTGGCGAATCTCCATGATAAAATTTAATTTCCATTTTATCATTATTATTAGATATTAATTTTTTATCTATTCTATTTTTATTGTTAGCAATAAGTTCATTTGCAGCATCTAAAATTTGTTGATTAGAACGATAATTTTTATTTAAAATAATAGTTTCTAATTCTGAAAAATCTTGATTTAAATTTAAAATTAAACCAGGTTCTGCTCCACGTCAACTATAAATGGTTTGATCTGGATCGCCAACAACTACCAATTTGTTATTATCTTTTATGAAGAATTTTAAAATTTCATATTGAATGGATGATGTATCTTGAAACTCATCAACAAAAATAAGCTTAAATTTTTTTTGTCATTTTAGTGCAATTTCAGAATTTTTTTCAAATAATAATTTAACAAAAATCTGAAGATCATCAAAATCTATAACACCTAACTCAGCGGTTTGATTAATGTATTTATCATAAATTTGAGCATAGATTTTTGTTTCAATAGTTTTAGATTTTTGATAAACTTCTTCAATGGTAATCTCTTTATTTTTATTTTTACTTATAAAATCTAAAGCATGAGCATATGGATATGTATCAGCCCCAATATCTAGCTTATCATAAATTGTGCTCAAAATTTTTCGTTGATCATTATCATCTATAATGTTGAAGGAACTATCTTTTAAAGGTATTTCATCAATTTTTGCAATATTTTTTGCTTCATATTTTAAGATAATGTTGCAAAGTGAATGAAAAGTATAAATTCAAACACTTTCAGCTTTTTCACCAACCAATTTTGCAAGTCTTTCGCGCATTTCAGCTGCCGCCTTATTAGTGAATGTTAATGCTAAAATTTCTTGTGGATAAGCATCTTTTGCATCATTTATTGCATATGCTATTTTAGATGTTAAAACACTAGTTTTTCCTGTTCCAGCACCAGCAACTATCCTTAAATATTGCTTAGAACTAATAACTGCTAATTTTTGCTCTGCATTTAAATTTTGTAAAATATGAGTGTTAGATTTTGCCATTTAAATTTCTTCCTTTCATTCAACTGTTTGTCAATTTGATAAAATTGGCTTTATTTCAAATGTTTCAAATGAACTTAATTCCTTATATTTGTAAACAATTTTAGTTTTAGCCAAACGGTCAGCAAAACTAGAATGTTTTTTGTTAAATAAAATAGAAATAGCATTAATTAAAAAAGTAAAGCCTGTTATTTTCGACATCAAAACAACAATAGACAAAATAATCCTTTTATCTAATGGTAAATTTTGATTAGATAAATAAAATTGTCCAAAATTAGTATTTAATTTTTGTGCAAAATTTGGATAAATCATCAATATTGAAATAAAAAAAACAATAAGTCAATTTAAGCTAATTAATAATTCACGTAGTATTATTTGTTTTATTAATTGTTTTGAATTTATTATTTTTATTTCAAAATTTATTTCAATTTTCAAAAGTTTTTGAGCCAAACTTTGATTTGTGAAAAAAGGAAACACCAACCTAAGGAATAAAACTTCAGCAATAGTTAGCAATCCTCATAAATAATATTTTCAAGCTGCAAAATTTTGATTTCAAAACAAAAAGTAAGCAAATATAAAAGATATGCCTGCAATAATTACAATATCTACAAACCCCGAAATAAATCTAATTCAAAAACCTGCAACTTTTTTCATTACATTAAAACATTTTTGTTAGTTCTAGGGTAAGGAATAACATCACGAATGTTATCAATTCCAGTTACATACATAACTAGTCTTTCAAATCCAAGACCAAAACCAGCTGAACCAGCATTTCCGAACTTACGCAAGTCTAAGTATCATTGCAAGTCTTCTTGATTCATTCCAAGTTCATTAATTCTTTGTTCTAGTTTTTCATAACGAACTTCACGTTGTGAACCCCCAATTAATTCCCCAATTCCTGGGACTAAAAGATCAAAGGCTGCAACTGTTCTACCATCATCATTTTGGTGCATATAAAAAGCCTTAATATCTTTTGGATAATTTGTAATTGCAACAGGTGCTTTAAAAACTTGCTCAGCCAAAAATCTTTCATGTTCAGTTTTTAAATCTGCTCCAAACTCTAAATCTTGATTTTCAAACTGATCTTTGTGCTCTCTCAAAATTTTTAAAGCGTCTTCATAATTAACTTTTTCAATTTGATTTTTTGAAAAGTCAATCAAACGTTTACGCAAATTAATTCCAGTGTATTTTTCTAAAAAATCAAATTCATTACTATGTTTAGAAATAACATTGACAATAGAAGTTTTGAGCATTTTTTCACCTAAATTAATAATGTCATTTAAATCAAAAAACGCAACTTCTGGTTCAACCATTCAAAATTCAGCAGCGTGTTTTTTTGTATTTGATTTTTCGGCTCTAAAAGTAGGTGCAAAAGTATAAACTTTTTGAAAACCAAGAGCATAGGATTCAGCATGTAATTGCCCTGTAACACCTAAAGTAGTTTTTTTGTTAAAAAAACCACCTTTTTCATCATCAACAATAAAAGTTTCACCCGCTCCTTCACCATCATTTGATGTCAAAATAGGTGCAGAAAAGTTAATAAAACCTTCACTTTGAAAGAAATTATTAATTTCAAAAAAAAGTGCTGAACGCAATA
This sequence comes from Mesomycoplasma sp., assembly GCF_056854695.1. Taxonomy (NCBI): domain Bacteria; kingdom Bacillati; phylum Mycoplasmatota; order Mycoplasmoidales; family Metamycoplasmataceae; genus Mesomycoplasma; species Mesomycoplasma sp. The sequence goes on along the minus strand of NZ_JBXGGF010000004.1, from coordinate 109,076 downwards.
TCATAATAGACTTGAATAATCTTGTTCTATGGCGTAAATGTGGCATTTGTCTCAAAACTTCAACACTAATTTCTTTGTTTTGAATTGGATACTCATCTAACTTAACCAAAGATAAAATTTCAATTTTTTCAACAGAAACTTCAGCTTTTTGTTGCTTATCAGGTGTTGAAATAAACAATCCAGTGATTTCAACACTTGAACCAAGTCCTAAATTTTCTATAGATGCAAGGTCATAATTATCATTTTTTAAAACACACTGTAAATTTAAAACAGTGGAACCATCATTAATTTCAATAAATTTAACTTTAGCGTTTCCACGTACATTAGACACTCAACCTTTAAATTTTACTTGTTGCCCGTTAAACATTTCAGGCTGTTTTAAAACTTCTTTGACAAACATAAAACCTCACTTTAAATAATCAATAATTTTACCATAAAAATGAATAAACACAACTATCAGACCAAAAACTTGGAAAAAAAATTTTTTATATTATAATTAACTTACTCATTAACAGTGGAAGGCCAAGCCGTTAAAACCACTAAGAGATTTTTTATTTATCGAAAGGATGCTCGAAATGGCAAAAAAAGAAATTGTTAGAATCGCTAAATTGCAATTCAATGCAGGGCAAGCGAAACCCGGACCAGCTCTTGCTGGTTTAGGAATTGTAATGCCTGAGTTTACTAAAAAATTTAATGATGAAACTAAAAATAGAGGAAGTGAACCAGTTCCAGTAAAAATTACTGTTTACAAAGACAAAAGTTTTGACTTCCAATTATTTACTTCACCTGCTTCTTACAAAATTAAACAAGCTGCTAAAATTGAATCAGGTTCTAAAGAAACTAAAAACAAAGTAGCAAAAATCACTTTAGATCAACTTAGAGAAATTGCTGAATACAAATTAGTGGACCTAAACACCAAAGATGTAAATAAAGCAATTTTAACTATCTATGGAACTGCAAAACAAATGGGTGTTGAAGTTGAAGGTATTGAAGAATTTATTAAACAACAAGGAGCTAAATAATAATGAAAAAAATTAGTAAAAAACTTGCAAACGCTCGCGCCTTAGTTGAAAAAGATCGCTTTTACTCACTAGAAGAAGCTATGGATCTTGTTAAAAAAACTTCATATACTAAATTTGATGGATCAGTTGATTTAGCTGTTAAATTAAATTTAGACACTAGAAAAACTGAACAACAACTTCGTGGAAGTATTTTATTACCACATGGTACTGGTAAAAATATTCGTGTTTTAGTTGTTTCAGATTCACAAGAAACTACTAACAAAGTTAAAGAAGCTGGAGCTGATTTAGTTTACACACCAGGAGAATTAGAAGAAAATCTAAAAGTTGATAATTTTAATTTCGATGTCTTAGTTGTTGAACCTAAATTCATGCCTCTATTAGGTAAATATGGTAAAAAACTTGGGCCTAAAGGTTTAATGCCAAACCCTAAAACAGGAACAGTTACTCCTACTCCTGAAAAAGCAGTTGCTGAACTTAAAAAAGGTAAAGCAAACTACCGTGCTGATAAATATGGAATTGTGCACTCATTAGTAGGTAAAACTTATATGGATGTAAATCAATTAGTTGAAAATGCACAAACTTTAATTCAATTATTACGTAAATTAAAACCATCCACAGTTAAAGGTGCTTACTTCAAAAACCTTACTGTTTCTGCTTCAATGGGACCTTCTATTAAAATTAAATTTGATAATCTTTAATATTCGAATATATAATTAAATAAAAAATACTACACATCTAGTTGTAGTATTTTTTATTTCAAAAATTGACAAATACACTCATCATATATAAATAGTCATCAAATTTTTGACTATCCAATTCAAAATAATCAATAATTATACTTTTATCAATGTTGAGGTTCAAGTGCAGGCATACAAAATCAATATATTCACTTCCTAATCTTACTCATTCAAAATCAATTAAATCTATCTTTGTTTTTGTTGCTGTTTCATTAATTATTATATTTTTAAACTGCAAATCACAATGAACAACAACCAAATTATCTTCTTTATATTTATCAACTAGTTGAAAATATTTAAAATCATTTATATTATCTAGAAATCAATCAAATTTTTCTAAATTAAAAATTTTTAATTTATGAAAATTTTTTATTGTTGAAAAAAGCAAATTTGTATGCTTAACTAAATCCTTTTTGGTTAGCACATTTCCATCTATTCACTTTTTTATAAAATTACCTTTTTTATAAAATAAAAAAGTATTAGAAAAATATTTAACAACTTTTTCTTCATTAGTTCAATTAACAAATTTATTTTGAGTTATTCTTATTTGAACTTTATCTCCATTTAAGTAACCGATGTAAGTTTTATTGTGTAATCCAGAGTAAAATTTAACAACTTTTGTTATTTTTTTCAAGTATTCTAAATTTAAATTAAAAATCATTTCTTATTATTATATACTTAAATTGAAACATCTATTTTTTGTATACTATTTTTAAAAAATAATATACAATATTATTAAAATTATTAAACCACAAAAACAAGGTTGTTTGCTAGCAACCTTTTATTATTTTTATATAAAAGGAGTTTTTGAAATGAGTATTAACAAAAAAAGTTCAACTAAATCTGCTTTTTTTCAACAATTTGAAGATATTTCAAGTAAACATAAAATTTCAGTAGAAGAAGTAATTCAACTTTTTTCTGCTGCAATTGAAAAAACAATTTTAAAAAGAATAGATCCTGATGCGGAACTTGAAATAATTTCTGATCCAAAAAAACAAATTTTTCAAGTTTTCAACAAAAATGGAGAAGTAGTTGAAAATGATTTTTTTCTTGGACCTATTTCTAATTACGAAAAAGTTATTTATATAACAGAAAAAATGGCTAAAGAAAATGATCCAAATGCTAAAATTGGAGACACTTTTACCATTGAAATAAAAATTGATGAATTTGACAAAGATATACACGAGCCTTTAAGTCAACTTTTTAAGCAAAGCATTTCAGATGTTGCACGTCAAAAAATTTATGAAAAATATTTTCCTTTAAAAGAACAAGTTGTGATGGCTACACTAACAAATAAAATTTCATCTGGTTTTATCTATGAAATTGATGGTGATAATGTTGCCGCTTTTATGCCAAGCAACTATGCAACCGATAAAAATATAACAATAGGTACTCGTGAAGAAGTTGTTATCGAAGATGTTAATAAACACGCAAAACAAACACAAATCGTAGTATCTAGCAAGTCAATTCAAATTGTTAAATCTAAAATTATTGAAGCTATTCCTGAATTACAAACTAACCATTTAGAAATTGCATCAATTGCAAGATCTCCTAAAGAAAAATGTAAGGTTGCTATTCGTAAAGTAGAGGGTTCAGACTCTCAAAATATTTCAGAAATTGGTTCAATTATTGGTTTAATGGGTTCAAGAGTTGAAGCAATTTCAAAAGAATTAAATGATGAAAAATTAGAAATTATTAAACATGATGACAATATTTTAACATTTATTTCAAACGCTATTGCACCTGCTAGAGTAATTTGTGTCAAAGAAATGAAGACAAACTCAAAAAACAAAAAATACACTGTAGTTGTTCCTGATTTCCAACATAGTTTGGCTATTGGTAAAAAAGGTGTTAATGTTCGTTTAGCTAGCGACCTAACTCGCGCTAACCTAGAAATTTTACCTTACTCACAAGTGTTAAAAGATGGTAAATTTAAAATTGAATGAAATGGAAACATTCAAGATGAAAATGAAATTTTAAGTTTAAAAAATGAGTATTTAAATCGTCGTCAAACCACACATAATTTATCAAAAGAATACAACAATGAAAATTTTGATTTATTTTTAGAAGAATTTGAACATGAAATGCACAATTTTGAACAAGATCAATCTTTTGAATATAATCAAGAAACAGAAAATAAAACAATTTTATCCACACCTACTTCTTCTCAGGAATTATCCGAACCTAAAAAACTAAAAAATACTACTAAAGCGCAGACAGAAACAAAATCTAATAAAATAAAATCCAATAAAATAAACGAATCTAAAGGCGATCTTTTTGATGCTGATAACATTTTACAAAATGCTCTTAATGAGTCTATTACTCAAAACAAATTGATCGACCAACTTCAAGAGCAATATGATGAAACTAAAACTGCACAAAATTCAGATTTAGAAACATCAAAATCTGACAAAATCAGCAAAAATATAAATTTAAAAAATACAAAAAATTCTCAAATGAATGAAAATGAATTTGAAAACACTTTAACTTCATTAACTAATGAAGTTAAAAATAATATTGAAATTAATAACAAAGTTTTAACAAAAACTTCTAAATCTCAAACTATAGCAACTGAATCTAGGTTTATTCAACGCGAAGTACAAAACTTCAAATCAGATAAAGATCTTGAAAGTTATAGTGGAGTAGATGAATTAGATCTAGATTTAGATGACCTTGATGGTTTTAAGTAATATAAATGAATTTCAATCATAGTCGCAAGTGCATTGTTTGCCAGCAAATTTTCCACATTAATGAGCTATTACGTTTTGTTTATAAAAATAAGCAAGTTTTTTTAGATAATTTTTTACAAAACACTAAAATGTCTGGTCGTGGAGCTTATGTTTGTAAACAAGAAGACCAAATTGCACTTCTTTTTAAAAAAAAGCTATTAAATGGGTCTTTTAAGACTAAAATTAATAGTGAAGTTTATGAGCAATTATTAATAGAGGTAGAAAAAAATGGCCAAAAAAGAACATCGTAAATCAAATATTGAGCAAATAAAATCTCAACTAAATCCCGTAAAAGTAGAAGTGCAAGATGGAGTTTTTGTCTTTAGTGGTCCAATGAGCATTGCGGATTTAGCAAGTAAAATTAACAAAAGTGTTAATGACATTATTACTTTGTTTTTCAAACAAGGAAAAATGTACAACCTAAACCACATTGTAAACGAAGAAGAAATTGGTGAAGTTTGTGTGGAATTTGGTTTGTATTTTGAACACAAAAAAGAAGTAAACGCTAGTAATTTCATGGAAGAAATTAGCATTGTTGATGACAACAATGAACTAGAAAATCGCCCACCAATTATTACTGTAATGGGCCATGTTGATCATGGTAAAACCTCTTTATTAGATTATATTCGTAAATCAAATGTAGCAGGTGGTGAATTTGGGGGAATTACTCAACACACTGGAGCTTATCAAGTCAATGTTGATGGTAATTTGATTAACTTTATTGACACTCCAGGTCATGAAGCCTTTACCCAAATGCGTGCACGCGGTGCAAAAGTTACAGACATTGTAATTTTAGTTGTTGCAGCTGATGATGGTGTAATGCCTCAAACAAAAGAAGCAATCCACCATGCTCAAGCTGCTAATGTACCAATTATTGTTTTCGTAAATAAAATGGACAAGCAAAACAAGGATATTGAACGAATAAAAAATGAACTAAGCACACTAGATGTAGTACCTGAAGAATGGGGTGGTTCAAGTATGTTTGTTTATGGAAGTGCTTTAACTGGTCAAGGAATAGACGAGCTTTTTAAAGCTATTTTATTGCAATCTGAGGTTTTAGAATTAAAAGCAAACAAAAATCGTTTTCCAATTGGAACAGTTTTAGAAGCTAAATTGCACCATGGTAAAGGTGCTATAGCAACTTTAATGGTTCAAAATGGAACTTTAAAAATTCGTGACTTTATTGTTGCTGGTCACCAATATGGGCGTATTCGTAGTTTAGAAAACACAGTTGGTCAAGCAATTGAATCAGCCTTACCAGGGACACCAGTTGTTGTAAGTGGGCTTAATTATGTTCCACAGGCTGGTGATCGTTTTTTTGGTTTTCATGAAGAAAAATTTGCTAAGCAATTAGCGGAAGAAAAAAAATCAATTCAAAAAAGTCAATTATTCAAACAAAAGACAGCTACAAACAATGTGGATGAAAAAGACAAAGTTATTAATTTAATTATTAAGGCTGATGCTCAAGGAGTTGTTGAAGCTATTGATAATGCAATTAGCCAATTAAGTTCTAAATATGTTCAAGTTAATATTTTACACTCAGGTGTTGGCGCTATAACTACAGCCGATATTTTGCTAGCACAAACTTCTGAATCTATTATTTATGTTTTTAATTTACCTGTTAATAATCAAATAAAAACTCAAGCAAAACAATCTAAAATTCAAATTCGAGAACACACAATTATTTATAAAATAATAGATGAAATTAAAGCAATGGTAAAACAATTACGTACAATCAAGTATGAAGAGGTTCTTTCAGGTACTGCAAAAATTATTAAAAAGTTTTGATTTTCAAAGGTGGGTTCTATTGCTGGATGTACAGTTTTAGATGGAAAAATTGTTAGCGAATCTAAGATTGAACTATATAGAAATGGTAAATTGATTCACAAAGGTCGTCTTGAAACCCTTCAAAGAGATAAAAACAATGTCAAAGAAGTTAGTGTTGGTAACGAATTTGGAACCCACATTGTCAAATTCAATGATATTGAAGTTGATGATATTATAAAAGCATATCAAGATGTTGAGGTGGAAGATTAAAATGAATAGCATAAGTCACCAAAAACGTGAAACTCATTTTTTACGCTTAATTAGTGAAATTTTTCAAGAAAATTTTAGTGATAAATTTGGCGTAACAGTAAGTTGAGTTAAGCTTACAAATGATAAATCTCATCTTTATATTTACTTAATATTCGATCAGGATGAAGAACAAAATTTAAAATATATACAAAATGCTGGCAAATTCATTAGACTAAAATTGGGAAATATTGCTGTAGGATTCAAAGTTCCGCAACTACACTTTGAAATAGATCCTGTTACAAAAAGGGTAGAGTCAATTGATAAAATATTGGAAAAAATTCATCATGAAAATTAGAAAATCTATTAAATTATTGTCATTATTATCTTTACCTATTTTGCCAATTGCATTTGTTTCTTGTGGTCACTTTGATCAGGAGCTTTACAAAGCTTTTAGAGAAAATAAATTTTCTAATTTAAGACCTAAAATAGTTCTTGGAGATAACGAAAGTGATGGAATAATTCCTGCTTTAGAAAAATCTATTGATAATTTTGTAGAAACAGAAAACAACGTTGAAAACACACGATTTCAAAGACCAGAATCTGATTTATGATTCAAATATTATGATAGTAAATACCCTGATCGTGAAAAGAAAATAAAAGGTGAACTTAATGAAAACATACAAAAAGATTTAAATAATTTTAATATTTTCTTTATCCAAGATAATTTTGACTATTCAAAATTTAGATCATGATTATTTGATAATTTGCCAAATAATTCGCCGCTTTGAAAAGAAAAACTTCATGAATCATTATTTTTTCCTATAAATCCAAACATGAATACTATAATAAATGATTTGTGAAATCAAATTGAAGATACTAAAAAATTTGTAGTACCAATTTTGATTAGATCTCAAGACCCAAATTGAATTGTTGGTTATGCAAGTGCTGCATATTTAGCAAATAAATTTCCCAAGGATAATTTTAAGCGAAAGATTAGTTTTATTTTAAACACAAAACACAAAAGTGAAACAAATAATCTAGTTGGATTTTTAGCGGGTGTTTCTTTTTGAAATAGTTTGAATCCTGGATTAGTTGTAAAAGTTAACAACAATGATGAGCAAATTTTTATTTATTCACCCGGAGACAACCAAGAACAAATTCAAGAAAAAATAAAACAAATAGTGTCTCCTGATAATAGTCAATATCACTCTGAATTAATTTTTGTTGCTTCTCCAAATTTAAATAATTTAGTTAGCAAAGAATTAACTAAAGGTCAACAAGTGGTTTACAATGATTTTAATAACAATAATTTAGATTCACTTATAACAATTAAGCAAGATTTAAAACAATTTATTTATGATTTATTAAGTGATATTTACACACATAAAAAAGGTAAGCCAGAGGCTAAAATTTTAAAATCTGATGAACCTTCACAACAAATTTTAATGCACTTACTACTTAATGATAGCAAAGGTGATCCTGCAGATGTTTTAAATTCTAAATATTTTAAATTTAAAGTAAATCAAAATTTTAAACCTTTTTTTTATGAAGCTATAAATGAGTACTTCAAAGACACACCTGCTTTGCAAGATATTAATATTACAGATAGTTCTTTACCACCACTAGGCACAGCAACTCAAATTAACGAAACTAATCAGGATAAAATTAAATCAAAAATTCAAGATATATTGAAAAAACTAAATAATTCACAACAATAATTTATGAAATTAATAAATCTGCACACAAATAGTGAATATACTTTTTTATCATCTACTATTAAATTGGACCTACTCATTGATTTTGCTATAAAAAATCAGTTTGACACTCTTGCCCTAACTGATTTAAATAATATGTTTGGGGTTCCAAAATTTTATAAACTATGTAAGCAATACGGAATTAAACCTATTATTGGATTAGAAATTGTTGCTGAGAATTTTCATTTTATTTTGTTAGCCAAAAATTATAAAGGTTATCAACATCTGTGCTATTTATCTTCAAAAAAAATGCACAATCAAAATGTTCAAATTAATGAATTAGAAAGTGATAATATCATTATTATTGATCACCCTGATTTTGGATATTTCACTAAAAACAAAGAGCAATTAAAACTTAAAAATTACTATATAGTTGCAAATGATCCTAGTATTTCTAATGCCATTTGAGTTCAACATCGTAATGTTTTAAATTCTGATGAAGAAATGTATTTGATTGAATTGGCTAAGATTCGTGGTGTCCAATATATACCACAAGATTTATACAATTTTGATCAATGAAGTATTAATGTTGATAAGCAAATTATAGAAAGAACTAATAATTTAGTAGCTGATATTAATATCGAATTCCCAAAACCCTTTTTAAATTTACCTTCGGTTGTAGGTTTAGAAGATCTTGACCCAAATATTGAATTAAAAAAAATTTTACGGGATGCTTTTAAATCTAAAGAAGATGAATTAAAAAATTTTTCTTCAGCCCTTAAACGTCTTGACTTTGAATATAGAACTATTAAGGATCTTAATTTTTCTAATTATTTTTTACTTATTTGAGATTTTCTTAAATGAGCAAGAGAACAAAAAATTTTAATAGGTCCTGGACGTGGTTCTTCCTCTGGTTCTTTAGTATCTTATCTACTAAACATCACACAAGTTAATCCTTTAAAATATGATTTGCTATTTGAAAGATTCCTAAACCCAATGAGAATTACAATGCCTGATATTGATATTGATATTCAAGATACTAGGCGAAATGAAATTATCGATTATATTCAACAAAAATATGGTTTTGAACATACTGCTACTATTGTAACTTTTTCTACTTTAGGTGCGCGTAGCGTTTTTCGAGATATTTCTCGAAATTTTGGTATTTCAGAAACTGAAATTAACCAAAACAGCAAACTTATTAAAATGGGACAAACTCTTGAAGAGTGTTACAACGAAAAAAGATCTAATTTTCGAACTTTAATTGAAAAACCTAACGAAAATGGTGAATATATTTATAAGCAAATTTACGAAATTGCTACATTTTTGGAAGGGATGCCACGCCAATCCGGAACTCATGCTGCTGGAATTGTTATTTCTAAAGAACCATTAACTAATTTAGTACCTACTTTACTTTCTCGCGAAGGTTACAACCAAGTTCAGTTTAGTGCAGAATTTTTAGAAGAGTTTTCTCTTTTAAAAATAGATTTGTTAGGACTTAAAAATTTAAATATTGTTAGCGAAATTCTTAATTCTATTCAAGAAGATGGTAAAAAAATAGAATTTGAAGATTTACCGCTTTCTGATTTAAAAACCAATAAATTACTGTCACAAGGTTTTACTAAAGGGATTTTTCAATTAGAATCTCCAGGGATGTCTTCCACTATCAAAGGAGTTGGTGTGGATTCTTTTAATGATGTGATTGCAACTATTTCGTTATTTAGACCTGGACCAATAAAGCAAATTTCTGTTTATAAAACTCGTAAAAATGAAGGGGTAGAATGAAAAAAAATTCATCCTGATTTCGATAAAATTCTCGAATCCACTTATGGAATTATTATTTATCAAGAACAAATTATGCAGATTTGTCAAATAATTGCTGGTTTCGATTTGGCTCAAGCTGATTTGATTAGAATAGCTATTTCTAAAAAAGACGAAGGAAAAATGTCTGAAAATAAAGAGCTTTTTATTCAAAAAGCAATTGAAAGAGGACATAACATAAGCTATGTTAAACAAATTTATGATTTGATTCTAGAATTCGCAGCATATGGGTTTAACAAAGCTCACGCAACAGCATATGCAACATTAGCTTATAAAATGGCTTTTTTAAAATCAAGGTATCCTGCTCAATTTTATTGTTATTTAATCTCAAATGAAAATGGAAATCAAGCTAATATTGAAAAATATGTTAAGGAAGTTAGGCAACTAAAATATAAAGTAATTCCACCAAATGTAAATAAATCATTAGTGGATGCTTTTTATGATAAAAAAACTCAAACCATTGTTTTACCACTTATTATGATAAAACAAATTGGTGAAGTGGCTGCAAAATCACTAATAGAGGAACGCCAAACCAATGGTAATTATCAAGGATTTGTAGATTTTGTTTTAAGAATGAAATTTATCAATTTTTCAACTATTAATATTGAAAAATTAATTAAAGCCAATGCTTTATCAGATTTTGGAAACCAACAGACATTACTTGCCAACTTGCAAAGTGTTCTACAATTCCAAGATTATATTTTTTATGATGAAAATAAACAAATAAAAATAGATATTGATTTAATAAATTCTAAATTTCAAATACAAGAATTAGATATTGATTTAAAAGAAAGTCTAAAAAATGAATATGAATTTTTGGGAATGAATTTTATAGAATTACCAAGACCTACAATTTTGGCTGACCAACCTAGTCTAGATAACTTGCACACAGGTGTTGAATATCAAATGATTTTAAAAGTTCTCAAAGTTGAAAATAGCAAAACTAGAAATGGCGCAGATGCACTAACATTACATTTAACAGATTTATCTAATAAAATAAAGGTTTGAGTTTTTGGTTTTCGAATAAACTATTTTAAAAATTTAAAAGTTAATAAATCATACAAATTGTTTTTAACTATTAATGAAAAAAATATGTTTTCATTTACTAGAAATGAATTTATTGAGGTTGATTATGACTAAAAAAGCATTATTAATTGATGGAAATTTATTGTTATTTAAATCTTATTACGCAAGTAGTTATGGTTTGATTATGCAAAATTCTAATGGACAACAAACAAATGCAATTCATACATTTTTTATGACTTTTTTTAAACTCATTAAACTAATGCAACCAGATTTTTGTTTTTTTGCTTTTGACAAAGGGAGCAAAACTCCTAGACATCAAAGTTTTGTTGATTATAAGAAAGGTAGAACTCAAGCACCTGATTCATTATTTGAACAAATGAAAATAGTTAAACAAATCTTAAGCTTTGCTGAAATCCCTTGAGCAGAGAATTTTGATTTTGAAGCAGATGATTTAATCGCTTCAATGAAGTATACTTTGATTCAACAAAACCCAAACACTCAGATAACAATTTTTTCTTCTGACCAAGATTTACTTCAGTTAGTAGACAAACAAACAACCGTTGTTGATTCCATCAAAAATGATGTTATAAGTGTTAAAAATATAGATAATTTTGAATCTATTATGAATATGTTGCCATCTCAAATTGTAGATTTTAAAGTGCTAGCAGGTGATAAATCAGATAATATTAAAATTATTGAAGGTTTGGGAGAAAAAGGGGCTCAAAAATTATTAAAAGAATTTAAAAATTTAAGTAATATTATTAAAAATGTTGAAATTCTAACACCAAAAATTAGTAATCAAATTAAAGAAAAAAAAGATAAATTACTTTTTTTTCAAAATTTTATAACTTTAAGAAATGATGCAAGTTTTGACCAACACATCATTGAAAAAAAATTCCAAATTTTAATAAATGATGAGTTAATTTCTTTATTAGATAAACTTGAATTAAAAACAATAAAAAATAATTTTGTTGCATTTACAAAAAATTAAGAAAATTGGTAAATTTTTTTAATTTTTTGTACAATTTTTGCATGAAGAAAAAATTTAAGTATATTTTAATTTCTAGTTTAATTCTAACTATGAGTATGGGAGTTGGTATTGGTTTAGGTGTAAAATATGCACTCAAACATGATAAGCAACAATATCAAGGCGTTATTGTTGGTGATTCAGAAAATAATACTTCAAAAATATCTAACAACTCCTTAAATCAATTTAAATCATTGCGAATTGGATTTTGAAATGTATTAAATTACATTAATAAAGAAAACAGCGCTAAAAGTTTAGCCATTGCGGATGTAATCAACTATAATAAAGCTGATTTAGTTGGACTTGCAGAAATAAAACCCCAAAGTGATGGTTCTATAATTGTAGATGATTTAAATAAACTAGATCCTAAGGCAGAGTGAGCTCAATTAACTACAGAATCTGAGGGCAAACCTAACCAAAAAGAAAGATATACTTTTTTATACAAAAAATCATTATTAGAAATTATTGATTTTAATTCATCCAAAACCAACCCTTACCTAATAGCTAAAACTACTTTCGAATTTGCAAGACCAGTTGTAGCTGTAAAATTTCAGACCAAGGGTGATATTAAAAATGATTTTACTGTAGCTTTAGATCATTTTGATGCTCCTGGTCCTAATAAAAAGCACCACGAAGCTTCAAGTAGTTACAGCGAACAAGGTGAGCAAGAAGTAAAAGAAGGTGAGCATTTGATTGATGCTCTAAATTATGTAGATGAAAATGATGGTTCAAATAATGAAATTATTTTTATGGGGGACACAAATATTAAAGGTAAGAATCACAGCGGTGTTTTTGCTAACACGCTCAAAACTTATAGATCTTTATTAAGTCCTAATGATCTTAGTTCTCTTGGTAAATATAAAAATAAATATTCAAATTCATATGACAAAATCTTTTATAAAGGGGATTTAAAAACTCGAGATGCAGAGGTTTTTGATTTGTGAAGTGTTTTTGATAAAAATATTATTGATGAAGATGTTTTTCAAAACTTAAAAAAGAAAGATAACAAATTAAAACATCTAAAAGACATTGAATCTAAAATTCGCACAGGTATAAGCGATCATGCCCCAGTCTTTTTCACTTTAGAACTTGATAAAAATGATAAAGATTAATTATTAAAAAAAGTGTTTAAAATAAACATTTCTTTTAATATAAATTTACTAATAAATTTAAACTAATTTGAAAAAAGTTCTATTATATGCCACTATTTTACCTTTGATGGCTTGTAGAACATCAGTTGCATTTAGTTTTTGTCCTTTAGTTTTTTCGATAATTTCTCAATCAATTTCTTGGTTGATTCCAAAAATTTCTAAACTGTAATTCCCTTGCCCATTTGTGAAACCAGGCAAAAATAATAAACCATATGAATGATTGATTAAATCAAAATCTGTAACATTTTTTCCTATAATAGATGCAATTGTTTCAGCACTAGGTCCTGCAAAAGTGTTTTGAATTTGTATTAAATCTTTGCTTTTTTCAAAAGGATCATTCCCTGCTAAAACAATAGTTTTATAACTATTATTTGCTTTTTTAATACCAACCTTAATTCAACAAACAAGTCCTACTCCAAGTGAAGATGTTTCTGCAAAACTAGTAACTAAAAGTACATATTCTTTAATATTTTGTGACTCACTATAAATTTCTAAATCAAAATTTTGAGCACCATAAATCAATGAAGGGGCTTCTTTTCCAAGATGTTTTATATCTAAAAGATGATAGTTGTTGTTTCTAGCTTGTAAGGCATTTGAATGAAAATTAATTTTGTCAAAACTAACAAAAAAATTACTTTGTTCTTCAGAAAGAGGTAAATTTAATTCATCTTCTGTAATTTCTAAAGGAATAATTCGACCTTCTTCAACCTTAGAACGAGAACGATATAAAAAACTTGTAACGCCTCAATCAATTATATGATTTTTAATTAATTCTAAAAACTGATCATAAAATAAAGGTTGTTTTGGATCGAATGAAGAATCTTCTAAAATATCGCTAACATCTAAAGCAAAAACTTCTAAACGGTAATTATGGTCACAATCAGGTGGAAAAGGACCAAAGTAAACACCATTTGGATGACTTTGATAAAATGATTCTAACATATAAGCACTTGCTTTATTTGTTACACTATTTTCAAATTGAAATAGTTTGTCTTTTTTTGAAAAAGAATCATCTCATTTTAGTTTATTTGTTTTAATATTAGCAACCACTCAATGAATAAAAACAGTACCCAATGTATTTGTAGACTCATAGTCTACTAAAGTCACTGCATATGATTTTGCATTTTTAACTTTAGACCAACTCAAAGGAAAACTAACAGAATTTCTAAAATTTCCTCCTAAATTACCATTACCAAATTGAGTATTTAAAACTCCTCCCACAACATTGGGAATTTTAATTTCAATCATTATTTTTAATTACCCTTCAATAATGATGCGTCAAAAGGTAATGGATAACCTTGATCAACTGCTAAAACATTTCAAAGAGTATGAACAAATAAATCTTTATTAAATTTTCAATTTTGAGGCTCAATTGTGTTGTTTTCTGTTGTTAAAAAATTATTGACAATGATTCTTCTAGTCAAACTGATCACCTTTATTTTTTTAGGATTATTGTTATTACCTGATTTTTCAGCTGCATTTAACTCTTCAATAGAAAAACTTGGAGCTGTAATTAACACACTTGGATCTACATTTTTAGGTTTGTTAGTAGTTTGCTCAACTAAATATAACTTATAAATAACATTTTCTAATTGGTTAGCTGAATTTGCTTTAGTTTGTGAATCTTGAAAAAAATAAGGTTTTAAATAAAACTTAGTTTCTGTTTCATTTTCTTGGTTTTGCCCAATTTTTGTATCTTGAATTTTTGAATCTTCTTTATTTTCAACACTATTTTTACTGTTTTTTTCAGGGTTCGTGTCTTTTTCAGTTAAATTATTTAAGTTTTTTTGATTATTTTGTTGATTTTGATTTTCAGAGTTATTTGATGTATTGGTTGTATTTTCTTTTTCATTTTTTTGACTATTTTTTTTATTTGCATCCTCAACCATTTGTTGAAATTCATTCATTAATTTAGATTGTTGTTCAAAAATAGATTTTTTAAAAATACCAAAATTAATACTTGTGTCTTTTAAAGAACTTTCTATTACTTTTTCAATATAATTAAGTTTGTTAAAATCATAATCGAATCAAAAAGCATTTTCATGACCATTAGATGTGTTTTCAATAAAATTATCAAGGTTAGAAAGTGAACTTTGTAAAATAGTTATCTCACTAGGTTTTTCATTGTTAGATATTTTTACTGCATAAGTTTTTTTAGCAAGTTGAAGTGCAAGTGAGTTGTACAAATATAAGGGATTAAAATTAATATTACCTTTATTGAAACCAGCTCCATAATTATAAAATCAATTGTAACCTGTGATTAAAGTTTTGTTATCTTTAGAATATGTGCCTAATTCTCTTCATTTGCCCAAGTACTCACTAGCATTTAAATAGGATGTACCTTCGTAAAATCTTTTTACATATTTTTGAAACTCATTTTTGACTTTTTCTGAATCAAAATATTTTTCCCAATCTGTTGTATTTACTATATCAAATATTTGATCATTTATAGAACGTATTATATTAGTTAATTTAGTAATTGTTTCTTTTGCTTTTGCATCATTTGTTGTTTGATTATCTATTGATTTTACATCATTTAGTGCTGTGTCCAATTTCGCTTTAAAATCATCAAAGTTCTTTTTTTCATAAATGCTAAAATTGGTATTTATTAGATTTGCTATTTGTTCTATTTTACTTATTGTTTCATTAAGTGTTTCTTTGTACTTCTCTGCATCACCTATTTTGTTAGCAAGCGGGCTAACTGTTTCAATCATATCATTTACTTTGCTATTTAAATCAGAAAAGTCTTGGGCTGCATAACTAGCTATAACTTGATAATAAAATGTGTCAGCATTTTGTGTTTCAATCCCAAGTGGAACATCAATAATATTTTTAAGTAATTCTTTTTCGCTTTTCTTCAGTTCTTTTTTTTCAAGTGTTTGATTTTGTGCACAAGCCACAAATACAAGTGGAACTAAAATAGAAGAACTCAAAAAGAGTAGTTTAGTTAAAGATTTTTTCATTATCGTCCTTTTTTAAAACCAAAAAATCTTCAATAAAAGTAAACTTGTTCTTTTGAATCACCATTTAATGCTTTAATTAGCAAATTTTGATAATACTTTTTAGAAAAAAATGGGATTAAACCCTTATAAATTAAGGTCAAGCCTTTTTTATCAAAGTAAATTTTACAATTTTTTACTGGTTCAAACAAAATTTTAGCACCATTATCTAATTTTTGTATTTCATTAATGTTTAATTCAAAATCAAAACCTCTAAGTTTTGTTAATAAATTAAATTTTTTAAATTGTTTATCACCATTAAAATTAAAAATAACTTCTTTATTTTGCAAATTAAGAAAGCTCACTATATCGGTTAATTTATTAAATTTTTTAATTGACATTGTTGATATTTTGAATGAAAAAAACAAATTTTGAACTGAAGGAACTACTCAAAAACCATTATTATGATGATTTATCTTAACTTTAGTTATTTGATTTCATTTATTCATAATTCAAAAACTTCACTATACCTTTATTGTCGCAAGAATCCGTTTCAAATGTCGCAGCTTTTTTAACAGATGGTTGCGCCTGGCCCATAGCAACAGAATATTTAACCCGACCAAACATTGGAATATCATTTTCTGCATCACCAAATGCAATAGTTTCTTCTAAATTTAGATTGTAATTTTCTTTTAAAAATAACAAACCTTGACCTTTATCAAAACCAGCCAACATAATATCAACCACTTCACTTTGACCTTGAACTAAATAAACATCCTTAATAGATTTAATAATATTTTCAACTTCTAAAAAATTAGATTCAGGGCTATCTGATTTAATTAGTAAAAATTTTACTATTTTATGATTATTAAGTTTTTCTCAATCATAAGTAAGTAAGTCATAATAATTTATAGGATTTTTAAAACAATCAACCGTACTTTTATTATATTCTTCTAATTTATTGAATCAAAATCCTTTAGTTTTATTAGGGCTAAAAGCTAGCATTTTTTCAGTTGTATATATCAAAAAAGTAATTTCTTTTTCTTTAAGTATTTTTACAATGTGATCTACTTTTGACTTTGCAAAAAATTTTGCATAAATAACTTTATCTTTGATATGATCATAAATCATTGCGCCATTGCAACTAATTATTGGATAATCTGGCTTAATTTGTGAATAATATTTCTTTGTGTAGTATCATGCACGACCAGTGCAAAAAATAATTTTTTTACCCTGATTTTGAAGATTGTTCAAAGCTTTAATTGATGAATCATCAATAATTTTTTCGGTATTTAATAATGTTCCATCTAGATCAAAAACAAAATTTTTAATTTTAGAATTTATTTCTTTTTTTGTCATTTTTTACTAATAATTATTTTTTATTCTGTTTATATTTATTTGATGTTTTTGTTCATAAGCTTTAAAAATCATATCATCAGTTCAACCTCGAAGTTTCGCAAAGCCTAAAAAATAACTAAATAATTCACGTAAATTTTCAGCTGTTTTGTTATTTAACATATTTGTTGCTAGACTAAAAACTTTTTTAGTTTGTTCATTTAAATCTTTTGAAACAACAACTTTTTTTTCAATTTGAGAATCAACTGCAAAGTGTAGACAAGCTGAAGCTAAAAAGTGAATTGCATCAGCAAATTCCTCTATTTCTTTTTCATGATTATTTTTTTTATGTTGTTTTCAATATTTAAACGCCTCTATTTCATTACAAAATTCCGCAATTTCAATAATGGCCGCAATAATCACTTGGTCTTCTCAAGTTGAATTTTGTGAAAATGATGGATTATTGTTTTTCTTGATATATTCACCAAAATTTTCATCTAATTGTTTTTGTTTGAAAAATATCTCTTTTAAATTCATAATTATAATTTTACTATTTATTATAATTTAAACAAATGAAAATTAATTGATTTCCTGGCCATATGGCCAAAGGGCTACGCTCTATACATGAAAAAGCTTTATTGGCTGACCTTTTTATCGTTGTTTTAGATGGTAGAGCGCCGTTAAGTAGTTATAATCCTGATTTAGATAAAATTTACCCAAATAAACCCAGGTTGATTTTAGTTACTAAAAGCGATTTGTCTGATAAAACTAAAATCAATCAAGCTATTGATCAATTAAAAAGTAAAAATAGCGAAGTTTTAGTTTTAAACTTAAAAGATATGAGTTCTAAAAAAATTATTTTTAATAAACTAAACATATTTTTACAACAAAAAGTAGATAAATTAAAAAATAAAGGTTTTATTAATACTGATTTAAAAATTTTTGTTGTTGGTATTCCAAATGGTGGTAAATCTACTTTAATTAATTTGTTAACTAAATCAAAATTAAAAACAGCCAATATTCCTGGAGTAACTAGATCTAATCAATGAATAAATGTGGGTAATTTTATGTTTTTAGATACGCCTGGAATTATGTTTCCAAAAATAGAAGATCAAACAAATGGTTTTAAATTAATTATTTTAAATGCAATTCCTATCGATATTTTTGATTTAAAATTCTTAACTCTCAATATTTATAAATTAATTTCAAATTGTTGTTCTAATATTTTGTTGCAATTAAACTTGGAACCATCAGAAGATGAATTTGTTATTGAAAAAAATCTTGAAAAACTAGCTAAATTGAAAAATTTTTCTTCTAAAAATGGTTTTGATTTAAATAAAACTATGTATTGATTTATTAATTTTATTAAAAACCAAAAATTATTTTTAGATTAATAAATTTTTATTTTCAAAACAAAAATAAAAAACCCGAATAATTTCGGGTTTAATTATTTAAATTATTTATTTTTTTAAAATAAATTCAATTAATGATTTAGTCATCACACCGGTTGGTGTTCTTTTAACATCAGCTGTTCCAGCAATATCAAGATGTAAGAAAGGTTTGCCTTCACTAAATTCATCTAAAAACATAGCGGCTGATGAAGATCCTGCAGCACCAGTTAAATCTGTGTTTTTTAAATCTGCAATACTAGATTTACGAATTTCTTGAGCAAAATCCTTGTGAAGTGGCATTCTTCAAATTAATTCACCACTTTCCTTTGTTGCTTCATTAAAGGTTTTAAATAATTTTTCATCTGTTGCAAATGCACCAGTAAAGGTTTCACCAAGAGCTACTCTAATTGCTCCAGTTAAAGTTGCAATAGTAATGACCTCTGAAGCTTTTAATTCGCGAATTGCATATGTCATCGCATCAGCAAGGACTAAACGACCTTCAGCATCAGTGTTGTTGATTTCAACAGTTTTACCATTCATTGATTTTCAAACAGCATCAGGAGTGTTTGCATCCCCATTAACTCTATTGTCAGTTAAAGGTAAGACTGCACAAACATTTGCTACTGGAGCAAATTTAGCAATAGCGTCCATTGCAGCTGCTGAAATGATTGCTCCTGACATATCATATTTCATGTTAGCCATATATGATGATGGTTTTAGATTGTAACCACCTGAGTCAAAAGTTATCCCTTTTCCAACAAAAGCTGTTTTTTGTTCTGAACCTGGAGAACCGTTATATTCAATAACCACTAATCTTGGTTCATAAGTAGACCCTCTATTAACAGATAAAAATAAATTCATTTTTAAATCTTTAATTTCATCCGCATTTAATACCCTGACAGTTAAATTAGAATTTTTAGAAAGCTTTTCTTGAATCTTTTTAGCTAAAAATTCAGAATTAGCAATGTTAGGTGGCATGTTTTGATAATGACGAGCAAAGTTAACTGCTTGATTAATGGTTTGATATTTATCAACTAAAGGTTTGAGTTTGTCTACATCTTTACTTACAACAATAATATCTTTGAATTTAGCTCTAGTTTTTTCTGCATCTGAACGTACTGAAAAAATATCTGATCTAACAAAAGCAACAACTTCAATCAAATACTTTAAAAAATTTAAATTAAATTTATCATAATTAATTTGAATATCACGTGGAAGTTGGGCTATTTTAGATGCAAGTTGACGCATACGGTCTTTGCCAAACTCTTTATTTTTACTTCCTAAAAAAATGTATGCTTTCTTTTCAGAAAGGAATTCAGTAATATGAAAATCTTCCTTTATTAAGTAAGGAATGTTGTCTTCGGTGTATGCAGGCTCAAGTGTAATAATACTTGAGTCGAATTCATTTGCATATTTGATAAACGCATCAATAAATTTTGTCATAATATAATAGCCTTTGTTATATTTACTGAAATAATATTTTCTAAAATTTTAAAAATAATATATTTTATATATTATAATCCAAAATTTTAAAAATTAATTGCTTAAATTTTACCAAAAAAAAAAAAAAAGCTTAAAAATTTAGTTATAAAGGGTGCGCTTCTAAATAAAAAATATTTTTTCCTTTTTCAGTTCACTTTTTTTCATAACTTGTTTGAATATTCTCTTGAGCAAAATAAGATTGGGTAATGTCATTAATTGCATAATCAATAACTCATCTATTTTCAATTAAAGATTCTTTACTAAAGTTAAAAAAACTTTCACTATCAGTCTTTAGTCTTAACTTTCCATTAGAAGATAATAATTGTTTGTAAACATTTAAGAATGTTTTATAAGTTAACCTACGTTTTAAATGTTTCTTTTTTGGTCATGGATCACTAAAAGTTAACCATATTTGATCAACTTTACCTTCTACTCAATTAGAAACTTCTAATAAGTCCTTGCACAAAATAAATAAATTGTTAGATGTATGATTTTTAACAAATCTTGCAATTTTTACTGCAGCAGAAGGGAATTTTTCAACACCTAAAAAATTTTGATTTGGATTTTTTTGAGCTAGAGAAGCTATCATCTCACCCTTACCCATACCAACTTCTATAATTCAATTTTCATTAACTAATATAGGTTTAGTTACTAACAAATTTAATTCTTCTAGTTTTTCAAGAGCGTTTGGTATATTTTTTAATCTCATTTAAAATTTAAATTTAATTTCTATTTGGACAATCTGGATGGTGGTTGCTTCTTAAACTAGCATGACTATCTATAATTCCTGCTTCAATTTCAAGAATTGAAAAACTTTTGTGATTAATGTGATTATAGTGAGGTGTTAAGACATCAATTTTTTCTCAATCATTTATTTTAACTAAATAGCCATCTTTTTGCACACCTTTTAATATCATTACTAATGATATTAAATTTCAAATTATAACAACAACTAATAAAAGTACACCAAATAATGTTATCCCAAAAACTTTATTAGAAATAACATCTTGTATACTTGATGCATCATACATTGCTCTTGAAATGAAAACACACAAAATAGCAACAATAGTTAATCCTGCACGAATAATTGCTTGGTTAATTCGACCTAAATATCACAAACCTGCACCGAATAAACCACCTACTGCTTCATAAAAGAATGCTTGACTTTGTGATAATCCGTCTTTTCTAACTTTAGATAATTTGCTCATAATATTCCCTTTATTATAAATTAATTAAAGTATACTATAAAAATAATTTTTTAGTCTGTTTTTTAACAACTATGTTTAAATAATAAGTATTATTTTTTTAAAAGTGATGTAATTTTTTGCTTAGATGGCTTATGTGCTAAAAAAGTCCCAACAACAACTATATCTGCACCTGCTTCAAAAACTTTTCATGCATTAAAGTCTTTAATACCCCCATCCACTTGAATCAAAACATCTAATTTATTTTCATTTATGTAAGCTCTTAATTGCGAAATTTTTTCATAACTAGATTCAATAAATTCCTGTCCTCCCTTGCCGGGGTTTACTGACATAACTAATATTAAATCTATTTTTTTTAACAAGTATAAAATAGATTCAACTTTTGTTTCTGGTTTTATTGCTACTCCTATTTTTATACTAGTTCTAAATTCCGTTATTATTTGGTCAAGTTCTTCTTTTGACACACTTTCATAATGAATTGTTGCATAATCAACATAAGATATTAATTCTTGAATAACCATTCTTGGATTTACACACATTAAATGAACGTCACTTGTATATTTTGAAAATTTACCAATAATCTTTTTTATTTCTGAAACTGAAATTGCTGCAGACTGAACAAATTTTGAATCCATATAATCATAATGAATTCACTTAATTCCTAAATTAAATAATGTTTGTGCTAATTTAATTCTATTTGATTTTGTTGCGTTTAATAGTGATGGGCTAATAATTTTTTTCATCTTGTTTCCTCAAAAAATAAAGATAATTTTTATATCTAAAAGGCAAAATAGTTTTCTTTTCAACTTCTTGCTTTACAACGCAAATTTCTTTATTTTCTTGCATGTGAAGACAAGTATTAAACTTACATTTTTTAGCTAGTGTAGCAAATTGTTCAAATGCAACTGCTATTTGTTGTTTGTTTAAATTAATTTCAAAACTTGAAAAACCAGGTGTGTCAATAATTTGAAAATTTTTATACCTAATGACTTGAGTCACTCTAGTTGTATGTTTTCCACGGTTTAGTGCTTTTGAAATGCTTTGAACTTTATAATTTCCATTTGTTAAATTATTAATAAAACTTGTTTTTCCTACCCCTGATTGGCCAACTACAAAACATAATTTATTTTCCAAGATATCTATAAGTTGTTGATTAATTTCTTCTTTATGGTTTAGAATAAAAATTTTGTAACCCATCTTTTGATAATTTAAAATGTCCGTTGGGATAGACTCAACTAAATCAGCTTTAGTAATTATAATAATTGGTGTAATTTGTTTGTATTCAAATAAAAGTAAAAGTTTATCCACTAATAAAGATGAAAAATTAGGTTCTACAACTGAAGTGACAATAATAGCTAAATCAATATTGGCAACTTTCGGTCTATCTAAAAAATTTTGGCGTGTTTTTACAATTTGAACCAAACCTTGAGGATCAAATTCAACAATATCACCAACTAAAGGTGTGATATTTGATTTTCTTAATTTGCCACTTCCACGCAACAGTTTATATTCTTTTTGATTTTCAAAACTTAAAACATCATAAAAACCTGAAATAATGCGTGTAATTCTACCTTCCACTAACAATGCCCTTGTTGTTCATCTAGCAAAATTTTTTCAATTTTGGCAACACAATCAGCAATATTATCATTGACAACAGTGTATTTAAATAAATGTTTTTGTTGAATTTCTTGTCTAGCTTTTGCCAATCTCTTAAAAACTTGTTCTTTTGTTTCTGTTAATCGATTTATCATTCTTTTTTCAAGTTCTTCTAATGATGGTGGTTCAATGAAAATAGTAATAAGCTCTTCGCTACGATTTTCTTTTTTATAGTTTTCGATAATTTGAAGAGCTCCAACTGTATCAATTTCTAATAAAGGCAAATAACCATCTTCTTGAATCTGTGAAATTTGAGATTTTAAAGTTCCATAGTAATTATCAAAATGAGAACTTCACTCTAAAAAATCAGAATTTGCAATTTTAGATTCAAATTCTTGTTTAGAAATAAAGTAATAATTTACTCCATGAACTTCATTTTCACGTTTAGAACGAGTTGTTGCTGAAATAGAAAGTTTCATTTTTATTGCTTGGTTTTTAAATAAAACAGATTCAACGGTTCCTTTACCAACCCCGGAAGGTCCAACTAAAATAATTAATTTATTCACTTATAACACCATTATTATTTTGTAAAAAAAAGACAGTATTAGGTCCATATTTTTTAAATTTCGTTATTTTAAAACCACCTTTTTCTAGTGGAATTAATTTTGAACCTAAATTAGTTTTGTAAATTAAAAATCCATCATCACTAAGTAGTCCTAGTTTGCTAATATGACTAAAACATTCTTTAGTTATTTGTTCATTTTTATGCGGAGGATCTAAGAAAATAATATCAAATTTTTGACCCTTAACAGAAAAAATAAGATCTATTGCGCTTCTATTAAAAACTTGATAGTCTTCAATTTTGTACTTTTTTACAACTTCTACAATATTATTAAAAACTGATTTGTTTAATTCCGAAGCCAAAACTTGTGAAGCACCTCTTGAAACTGCTTCAATTCCTATTGCACCCGTTCCCGCAAACAAGTCTAAAACTTTTTTATCAATTAAAAAAAATTGCAAACTAGCAAAAATAGCTTCTCTAATGCGATCAGACATTGGACGAACAATTTCAAAATCAGGATTTTTTATTTGAGCTCGTCGATATTTTCCAGAAATAATTCGAATCATAAATTAGCAAAATTTTAGCATATTAATTGAACATATATGTATTTTCAATTAAAAAATTGTAAATAATTTCAAAACAAATAAAAGAATAATTATAGTTAATTTGATTTAAAAATATTGATAAACTAAAATTAGACCAATAAAAAATTGCAAGAGCATCTTTTTTTATAGCTTTGTGAAGTAAATTATTTTCATGCTTCAAGCATTGCATTCCTTTTTCAAAATCAAAATTCACTAAATTTTGATTAGTTCCACAAAAATAACACTTATGAAAATTTGTAATAAATCCTTGAAGTTTAATTCATTGAATTAGTAAATAAACAATTATTGCTTGATAATTTTCACTATTTCACTTCAATAATGCTTGTTCTAAAGATGAAAATAATTTAGGCAAATAGTTTGACGTAAAAGTTAATTGACTTATTATTTTTCAAAGTTGTATACCAATATTTTGAGTAGTATTTAATTCTTTAATAAGATAAGCTTTCTTTAGTTTAGATATTTTACCTTCTTGTCTAGCAAAAAAAATTTCAAATTCAGCCAAAGTTCCTAAATTTAAACTTGAACGATTTTTACTTGTAGCTCTAAGTGTACCCAAAGCTATAAAACTAATAATTCCTGTCGAAGTTGCAATTTTTACAATTTGATCAAAATCAGCATAATTTTGAGTAGAAATTACAATTCCTTTAATAATTTTTTCAGGCATATTTACAAATATTAAAAAAACCCCAAGGGGGTTTGAAAAAAAGATTAAACAAATTCTCAGATTAATGAGATATGGTGGCTCCGACAGGAATCGAACCAGTGACACACGGTGCTTCAAACCGTTGCTCTACCTACTGAGCTACAGAGCCATGGCGGTCTAGACGGGGATCGAACCCGCGATCTCCTCCGTGACAGGGAGGCGTATTAGCCACTTTACCACTAGACCATTGGTTGCGGAGACTGGATTCGAACCAGTGACCTTTGGATTATGAGCCCAACGAGCTTCCACCTGCTCTACTCCGCTATATTACTTTTCATATTTTTGGCGGGCAATGAGGGATTCGAACCCCCGCGGGCTTTAACACCCCTGCCAGTTTTCAAGACTAGTCCCTTCAGCCACTTGGGTAATTGCCCAAACTGGTGGACACAACTGGATTCGAACCAGTGACAAGCCGGTTATGAGCCGGTTACTCTAACCAGACTGAGTTATGCGTCCAAGATAGAAATATGAATAAGAATAAATGTTTGATGGTGGCTCCAAAGAGACTTGAACTCTTGACCTTTCGGGTATGAACCGAACGCTCTAGCCAGCTGAGCTATAGAGCCATAATGGTGGAGAGGAAGGGAGTCGAACCCTCTACCTCCTGCGTGCAAAACAGGCGCTCTAGCCAGATGAGCTACCCCCCCATAATGGTGAAGAAGACAGGATTCGAACCTGCGACCACTACGTCCCAAACGTAGCGCTCTACCAAGCTGAGCTACTTCTCCGTGTGCATTTTTTCAAAAGCAAAAAAAGATTATAACACATTTTTGAAAAAATTTTTAAAAAAAGTAGATAACTTGTTTTTTTAAATCCTGCTTAATTGGTTAATAATGTTATAATTTTACAACAATTATGCTAATTTTAGATATTATTTTTAACATTATTTTTTTAATAATAGGATATTTAGTAGGTTCTATCAATTTTTCTATTATTTTTTCAAACAAAATTTTTAAAAAAGATATAAGAAAATTTGGTTCAGGAAATCCTGGTTCAACTAATGTTTTAAGAATTTATGGTAAAAAATGGGCAATTTTAACATTAATAATTGATGCCTTAAAAAGTATTATATCTATTTTAATTACTTTTATTTTTTATAAATATGCGCCTTTATTTAGTCAATTGTTACCCATAGTTGCTGGAATAGGAGCTGTTTTAGGTCATATTTTTCCAATTTGACACAAATTCAAAGGTGGAAAAGGAGTTGCAACTTTACTTGGTTGTTTTGTAGCTTTTAACTTAGTTTTAACTTTAATTGGATTTTTTATTTTTATTTGTATTGTTTTGCTTTGACGTTATGTTTCTTTAGGCTCAATTTTAACTCCGCTAATTATAATATTATTAGCCTTTATTCCTTGATTTACCACAGGAGAATTAGGTTTTTTAAATAACAAAAAAGTGGATTACTTTATTCATCCACTTTTAATGTTGTTTACACATTTGTTTGTTATTTTTTCTCATAAACAAAATTTAGTTAGATTGTGAAATAAAACTGAAACTAAATTTGGTTCTAAAAAATAATTAAATGTGTCCTAATTTACGTAAAGTTTTTTTGGTTTTAGCGCTAACTTTTAAAGTTATTTTTTGACCATTTTCATTTTTAATAACAACTTTTTGTAAGTTAACATTAAATTTACGTTTGGTTGCCTTTAAAGAGTTAGGTCTATTATTACCACTCATTGGCCCAACATTTGTAAGAGCGTCTCTTCTTGCCATTTTTTTCCTATTTATCAATTAAAATTATTTTGCATTTTGTGCAAGTTTTACAATTTCTGAAAATGCTTGAGGTTGTTGAATTGCAAGCTCAGAAAGCATTTTACGATTAATTTGAATTTCAGCTTTTTTAATTCCGTTCATTAGTTGTGAGTAACTAATACCTTGCTCACGGGCCGCTGCATTTATACGACTAATTCAAAGTTTACGAAATTCACGTTTTACTTGTTTACGGTCACGGAATGCATAAGTTCATGATTTAACAACAGCTTGCTTTGCAACTTTGTAACCTATGGACTTATGTCCCCAGTATCCTTTAGCCTCTTTTAGTCATTTTTTACGACGTTGACGAGTAACGGTTCCACCTTTAACTCTCATAATTAATTCCTTTCAAATTGAATATTAATAAAAAATTTAAATTATTTAATAATTAAATCTTTTAATCTTTTTGCATCACCACTTGACATTAGTGCTGATTTTCTTGAGTGACGTTTTTGTTTAGTTGATTTATTTTGAGCTAGGTGAGAACGAAAAGCATGTTTATGCTTAATTTTCCCACTTGCTGTAACTTTAATACGTTTTTTAAGAGCTGATTTGCTTTTAGCTTTGATTTTCATTATTAGCTTGTAACTCCTTTTCGATTTCTAGTAATTCTTTTAATTGTTTAGAAGAAGTGATTTTAGGAATTTTTTTCTTGTCACGTTCTAAATGCATATTAAGAAAATTACCATTTTGATTTATTTCTTTACTCAATTTAGCAATATACTTAACTTCTTCAAAAAATTGATTTAGAACTTGTTTTCCTTGTTCAATTTTAGTAATCTCACGACCACGAAAACGCAAAGCCACTTTTACACGATCCCCATCAAGAAGAAATTCTTTTGCTTTTTTAGCTTTAATTTTGATATCTTGCAAGTTTATGCTAAATGACATTCGAATTTCACGGTTGACAGTAAAAGATTGCTTTTCTTTTTCTGATTTGTGTTTTTTCTTGTTATCATAACGGAACTTGCCATAATCAAGAATTTTTGCGATTGGTACATTTAAAACTTTACCATCACGGCCTTCTACTTCTTTAATAGAAACTAAGACAAGATCTAAACCTCTCTCTTTAGCTAATTCAATTGCTTGACTAGTTGGCATATTACCAATTTTTTCATTATTATCATCAATTACATAAACATTCGGAAAACGAATATTTTTGTTAGTTTGGTGATCAAATGTTGGTTTAGATCGAGAAAAAAATTTTGGATTCAATAGGAATTTACTCCTTAAGTAGTTTTACTACACTTTCTAAATTTAAAAATAAAAAAGCGGATTTGAAATCCGCTATACTGAAAAAAAACAATAATTTTTAATTAAAAAATTAAAGTTATTATTTTTTTCTAATTAACCCACAGCCATTTGGCCATCAGGTGAGAGCGAATCTTCTTTCTTGCAATAAAATGCAACTTTAATTGTACTATATTTATTAATTTTTAATAAGTAAATTCTGTTACTTTTTCGTTTTCAACAACTAGGAATGTATCTCCTGGTTGAACTCCGAAAGGTTTTAAAACTTCTCTAGCAAGTTTGTAATCGCTTTTAATTGCTTCAAAATCTGCTAGTGAATTTAGTGAAACAAACACTGAAGATGTAATTCCAAATCCGCCAATTAAATCAGGATTGTTAAGCACACCAATAACGGCAGTGTTTGGACGAAACTTAGCAATGGTTTTTAATAACTCACCTGTTCTTGAAAGAACAATAGTATATTTTATTTCACGATCTTGTGTAATATGTGCAAGTTTATGAGCTATTTTAGCACGATTACCAACTGAATTTTCAGTAATTACAGCTAATTGTTTATCATAAAATAATTTGTTATAAAACTCACGTTCTGCTCTTTTATTAATAGTTGCCATAACTTGAACAGATTCAAGGGGAAATTGACCTTGAGCTGATTCACCAGAAAGCATTGTTGCATCAGCTCCAAGTTCAGTTGCTCAATAAACATCAGAAACTTCTGCTCGTGTAGGTTGGGCTGATTTTTCCATTGAATCAAGCATTTGTGTTGCGACAACAACAGTTTTACCTGCAAAACGACATTTACGAATAATTCTTTTTTGTTGATAAGGAACTTCTTGAAAGGGAACTTCAAGTCCTAAATCTCCTCGAGCAATCATAATCCCATCAGAGTGCTCAATAATTTTATCAATATTTTCAAGTCCTAATGTGGATTCAATTTTAGAAATAATTTGAATATGTTTTCCACCATTTTCATCTAATAATTTACGCAATTCTAAAACATCTTCTGGTGTATTCACAAAAGAAGCGGCTACATAATCAACTTTTTGTTGTATTCCAAACAACACATCTTTTTTATCTTTTTCAGATAAAAAAGGTAGCGAGAAAACCACTCCTGGCATATTTAGACGTTTATTAGATCTTAAAAAGTGAGCATTTTTAGTTCTTACTTTAACTTGGTTTTTAAAAATTTCAACCACAATAGATTGTAACTTTCCATCATCAAAAAGTACTTGATCACCAACTTTTAAGTCATTATCAATTTGGTGAGAAACTGTGATAGCTGAGCTAGTTCCTTCAAAATTTTGATAATCATTTGTACTTGTTAAAACAATCAATTCTTGATTGGCAGATATTTGTTGTCCACCATTTAACATTTTTCCAACACGAATTTCTGGTCCTTTAGTATCAAGCATAATTGAAATAGGAATGTTTAATTCGCGTGAAGCTTTTTTAGCATTTTCAAATTTATTTTGCTGTTCTTCATATGAACCATGAGAAAAATTAGCTCTAATTGTGGTTACACCAGCTAAAATTAGCTTTTTAAGAACTTCATAATCTTGAGTAGAAGGACCCACTGTAGCAATAATTTTGGTTCTTTTTGAAATAAAATCTTGCATATCGTATAGCATAAATTGTTCAACCTTTTTGTGAATTTTTATATTTTGCAAGTAAACAAAATGTGTATGAGCAATAACTCTTATTGAAAATAATACCACAAAAAAATAATTTGTGAATTTAAAAGTTTTTTTATTCTTTTAAAAAATCTTCTTTATTTGCTTATTAAAAGAAAGTTTATCCAACTTTTTTTATAACAAAAAGCACACTCTATCTGTTTCTTTTCTTAATTTTTATATTAGTATATTTTTTAAAAAAATATATTTACAAAATGACAACTTATTAAAGTTGTATTATCGACTAGAATTC
Organism: Mesomycoplasma sp.; assembly: GCF_056854695.1. Lineage (NCBI taxonomy): Bacteria > Bacillati > Mycoplasmatota > Mycoplasmoidales > Metamycoplasmataceae > Mesomycoplasma > Mesomycoplasma sp. Next base: position 79,109 of record NZ_JBXGGF010000004.1, on the reverse strand, counting down.
AACAAAAACCATATCAAAATAAATATTTCCCTGATTTTAAAGTTCAGTTATATTAAATTGGTAATTATCTAAATTGTTAATTTTATCTACAATAACAAAATGAGTTGTTGATGAAAAACCAAGACTAGGTGAAACTGCTATTAATTGATTTTCTTTTGGTTCAATATGTTTATATTCAAATTCAATGTTGATTTTATTATTAACAATCTCTAAATTTTTAATTCAATATCCCGATCCTTTAATTACTCAATTATCTGAGTAGGTTTGAAAATCCAAACCATTAACAACCAATATTGATTTTAAGCTAAAATCAAATTCTTTAAATGCTTGTTTAAATTCGCTAGCTTCAAGTTTGTTTAAATCTTCAAATCTATTAACGATGCGAAAAATTTTATTTTTATTCAAAAGAATGTTGTTGCTTTGTCAATCACTAGCAATTTTTAATTTTATTTCTTCAATCTTATTTAGTAGTTGTTCTCTTTTTTTTCGTTCCAACAGTAATGATTGATAACTTTTTGCATCAGATTTTACATCAGAAGATTCATAATATTGCTTTTCAATTTTTTTAATTTCATCAAAAGAATCAGAATATTTTGTTTTAAAATTATCATCAATTATTCTTTTTTTCTCTAGTAAAGAAAATAAATTTAATGCACCTCACAATCTTCCTTCAGAAAAATGTCCAAAATTAGGACTGTGCAACCTTAAAACTTTTAGCCCATTTTTATTTTCAGATTTTGATCAATATGATTCATTTGTCAATTCATTATGCTTAACACACGATACAACTATTGATGGAATTGAAACTAAAAGTGATAAATTAATCAAAGGAATTATAAATTTTCATTTATTTTTAATAATATTTATTAATAATTTTCTGCAACTTAACATATTAAAATAATACAATAAAAATTTTTATTTCTAAAAAATTTTTATTATTTAGATTTTTTCCAAAAATTGCATCTTCTTTTTTTTTTTTTTTTAAAAAAAAATGCAAATTGTTTAAAAATTTTTTGTTTTTTAAAATTACTATACAATTTTTAGTTCTTTCTCAAATTTTCGTTCTAATTGCACTTTTAGGTTAAAAGTCTTATTTAATTCATGATTTAAAACAAAAAATGTTAAATCTACTTTTTCAACACCAAATTTATTTACTTCTTTATTATTGTGCAAAACAATTTGTTCTAATTTAGTTCACTTAAATGAATTAAATATTTTAAACAAGTTGCCAAATTCAAGTTCTAATGAATTTGAATTTTCAAATAAATCAAAATTTTTATAAAAATCAAGAGTTAATGTTGTGAATTCAATTGATTTTGAGTTACTTGATAAATCAAAATCACCTCAAATATGAACTATTTTTGGTTCATTAGTTGCAAAAGCAAAATTATCTAACACAATTTCTTTTTTTTGAAACACAATTTCATCCAAAGGGTTACTTTCTAATATATCATAACCTATTTGATCAATTGAAGATTTTAAATAAATTGTTTTTATTTTATTAAAAGAAAAAGAACTATTATCTATTATTTTTAAGCTAGATGGCAATTCTAAATTTGAAATTAAATTATTTTCAAATGCTGATTCACCAATTTCTTTTAACCCAAAAGGCAAAACTACATTTTTTATTTTATTTAACATAAAAGCAGATTGTCCAATTTTTTCTAAGGTATTTGGCAAAATTAGTTTTTTAATCTTCAAATCCAATGCTGAAAAAGCAAAATCATTAATTTTGCTAATTTTTAGCGATGACAAATCCAAAATTTCTTTATTAAAATAAGTTGGATCCTGCAAAATTTCTAAAGCCTCAGCTCTAGAAATAGTATTTTTAGTTAAATTTTTCACTTTTTTTCCATTTTTTTTAATTTTTATATTTTTTTTCTCATCTTATAGCGAAAGGAGGTCAAATGAAGCCAAATACTAGTTTTGTAAAATTAAGTGAGCAAGAAAAGTATGAAAAGGGTGGAGCTGGGTTTGTGGCTCAAATTCCTAATATCATTCTTTTAGCAAATGCTATTGGTCCTTTATTTTTATCATTAATCGGCGGAATCAAATCACTTTTTAGTCATTCTGGTGAAACTAAAATTAATAAAGATTCTTCAATTAAATGAGATGGCAGCAATTCTAAAACAGGAAGTTCAACTGCTGCTTCAAAAGAAACTAAACAACCAATCTACTTTATTTATTAACCCTATTACTTATTAATTAAATATTTTATTTTTTATTACTTATAAACAACTTTAGATAATTGTTCATTATCAAATTCTAAAATAAACTTTTCAATTAAATTAATTGCTGCTTCAATATCTTTTAGACTTACCACCCCATAAGTTGAGTGAAGATATCTTTGAGGAATTGAAATACTTACAGTTGGAGCTCCATATGCAGAAAATTGCAATTCATCAGCATCTGTTCCACCACCTTGTGAAACATATTTATAAAAAGGAATTGAATGTTCTTTAGCTATTTTTTCCAAAATTTTAACAATTTTAGGGTCCATCATAGTGCCTGCATCAGCTACACTAACAGCAACGCCAGCCCCTAATTTTTGAATTCCTGGTATTGCTCCTTCAGTATCGTGTGAAGCTCCAGTGTCTATGGCAAAAGCGATAGTAGCATCATATTTTTTAGCAATCATTTTTGCACCACGACTACCAACTTCTTCTTGAACAGTACCAACTAAAATTGGATTGTTTGGTAAATTTTTGTGCGCAAGACGATGTGCTAACTCATCAATGACAACCACTCCTGAGCGGTTGTCTATTGCTTTTCCTGCAACAAAATCATTATTCTTAAATAAAAATGTTTCATTTTTTAGGTAAATTCTATCACCTGGTTGAACACCCGCTTCTTCTGCTTCTTTTTTTGAAGCAAAACCAAAATCTACAAATAAATCACTTACCTTTAGAGCTTCTTTAATTTTTGCAGATTCCATAATATGAACAGATGTGTGCCCTACTACACCAAAAAATTCTTGGTCAGTTGAAGTGATTAGTTTAACTTTCGCACCAATAAACACATTACCTCATATTCCGCCAACAGATTTAACTTTAATAAATCCTTTTTCAGTTACATCAAGAACCATTAATCCAACTTCATCCATATGAGCTGCAACTAAAATTTTAATTTCTTTATCTTTATTTAGTTTGCTTTGTATTATTAATGATCCTAAACCATCACGGTCATAGTCAACTGGTAAAGTGCTTGTGCTTTCTTTTAATTTAGCAACAACATCATCTTCAAAACGTGACATTCCATCAATTTCAGTATATTCTTTAAGTTTTTTAAATAAATCTTGTTTATAAGTATTCATAAATCTCCCTGGGATAATCAAAATTATTTTACCAAAAAAACTATAAACATCAATCGATTGGCTCTATTAATTTACTTTTTAAAAATTTGTTTATATCTACAAAAACTTTAGAACCTAGAAAACTAATATGAGCACTAAATGGTGAAGGATGAGAAAGAGAAAAAACTTTTTGATTAGAAAAATCTATGTTTTTACACATTTCATAGGCGTGCTTTCCTAGTAATAAAAAAACAACATTTTTTTTATTTTTCACTATAAAATTTAACAAATTTTTTGTAAATTCTTGCCAACCTAAATCTGAATGTGAATTAGGTTTGCCTTTTTCTACAGTTAATACAATATTATGCAATAACACTCCTTGTTTGGCTCAATTTTTTAAGTTACCATCATTTTTTTTGCATGAAAAACAATTTTCCAATTCTTTAAAAATATTTTTAAGTGATGGTGGCAAAATCTTATTTTGAGTTGAAAAGGCTAAGCCATCTGCCATGTTTGGTGTGTGATATGGATCTTGACCTAAAATCACTACTTTTAAATTTGGAAATTTGCAAAATTTAATAGAATTAAACAAATTATTTTGAGAAGGAAAAATTTCGTTATTTTCATAAGATTCTTTTACTTTTTTTAATAAAGTTATAAAATAATTTTTTTTCTTTTCTAAGTCAATAAAATCTGAAAAAGTTATTAATTTATTATCCATAATTTGTATAAGTTTAATGCTAATAAAATATTTTTGAACAAAATAAAGGAAAATCTTAATATTTTCAAAATAAATTGTATATAATTTTAAAGTTACTTTTTTTCTATAGAATTCAAATCCGAATTATTAAAACATAGTAACCATTCTGAAAAGGCTTAAGCGTAGCGCCTCAAAGATGATATTGAACACAAGGAGTTTTATGTTTGCAATTATTAAAACTGGCGGAAAGCAGTTGATAGTTAAAAAAGATGAAACTATTTTTAGTGAAAAAATAGAAGGTGAAGTTGGACAAGAAATTGAATTTTCTGAAGTTCTATTCATTAATGGAAAAGTAGGAAAACCTTTTGTTGAAAATGCAAAAGTAGTTGGTACTATCGAAAAACAAGGAAAAAGCAAAAAAATTGTTGTTTATCGCCACAACCCTAAATCTACTCACAAAAGAAAATTAGGTCACAGACAACCTTACACTAGAGTAAAAATTACAAGTTTGAAAGGATAATTCGAAATGGCAAAGACTAAAGCAGGTGGTTCCACCAAGAATGGTCGTGATTCCAAGGGAAGACGACTAGGTATTAAATTAAGTGATGGTCAATTTGCAACAACAGGTTCAATTATCTTTAGACAAAGAGGAACTAAAATTTTTCCTGGAAAAAATGTTGCAAGAGGCAATGATGATTCACTATTTGCTTTAATTGATGGTTTTGTAAAATTTGAAACCGTGAAAAAACGCAAATATGCTTCTGTTTACACAGAAAGAATGTAAACTAACAAAGCTTTAATTATTAAAAAAGTCCTAAACTTAGGACTTTTTTAATTTAAATTTATTTTTTTGATATTATTTTAAATATGAAATACTTAAAAATTAAATTAGTAGATAGATCTACCTTAACTTACGAACTAGAAGAAGATGGGCAAAAAGGAGATAGATTTTCTTTTAATAATGAATTAAACTTGTTTATTGAAGAACAAAAAAAAGAAATTATTGAGCAAACAAAAAAAACTACAATTGATGATGTTTTACAAAATCATCCTGAAATCAAAAAAATGCGTGAACAAATTCATCTATTAAATAAGGAGAATCAAGAAAGCAATCAGCAAGTTGCTCATAGCCAAAGACAAATTAGTGAATCTGCTAAAGGATTTGAAATTCAAATTATTAAATTAAAAGAAACAATTAAAAATTTAGAGACAACTAAAAACAATGAAATTCAAAAGGAAATCGCAGAACAACAACAAAAACTTCAAGAAGAATTTTCTAAAAAAGAAATTGAATTAACAGAAACTTTTTTTCAAAACAAAGAAATTCTTAACAACGAGTTAAAAAACAAGGAAACTAATTTAATTGAAAAATTTAATCAAGAAAAAATAAAATTTCAAGATGAAATGAATGAAAAAATTAAATTAGCAGCAAAAAACAAACTAGAAGAAGAACTTGAACTGAGAACTCAAGTGTATATAGAACAAATAAAAACCTTGAAAGAACAAAACAAGGAATTACAGGATAACATTGATAAGTTTCGAGAAAAAAATATTAATTCTAAAATAATTGGTGAAGGACTAGAACAATGAATTTTAGAAAATTACAATAGAATCTATCCTAGTATTGATACTAGTAGTGAAGAATTTAGTTTTACTTTGCAAAAAGATAATAATGTTGTAGAGGGTGATGATGGTGCAACTAAGGCGGATTTTATTTATACAATTTTGAATAATAAAACAAAAAAAGAAGACATAATTATAATTGAAGCTAAAAGTGAGTCTAAAAATAAAGAAGGAAATCAAAAAAATGCAAGTTTTTTTCGCAAACTCGAGTCTAATCGTAAGAAAAAAGGTGCAAAATATGGGATTTTGGTTACAGAGTTAGAAGATAAAAATTATTTTACAATAGAGAAAGTTCCTGGTTTTGAAAAACTTTATATGTGTCGCCCTTATTTCTTTTTATCTTTTTTAAATATTTTAAAAACTTTTATAATTAAAGAAACAAAAATAAATGCTATTAGCTGAAATTTTGAAGAAAGCAACAAAATTTTAGAAACATTTAATAAATGAAAAGAAGATAAAATTATAAAGTTGTCTGAAAAAATAAAAGATAAACTAGAAAAAATTATTGAAAACGCAGATGATATTAATAAATTTGCTGAAAAAATTAGTAAGCAAGCCGACAATATTAGAAATGTTATAGATGAAGTTATACAAAAGTATAGCAAAAAACTCACTGATGAAATAGAGACTTTTAATATAACTAGAAAAATTGTTAAACCTATTGAAAAATTAGAAAACAACCAATAAAAACAAAAATACACTAAATAATTAGTGTATTTTTTATATATAAAAAAGAGTCAGTTATCTGACTCTTGGTCTTTTTAAAGATATGGGGCAGATGACGGGGATCGAACCCGCGTATGTCGGAACCACAACCCGATGCGTTAGCCACTTCGCCACATCTACCATGTTTATACCTTTGTAATAAAGGTATATTAACTTAAAAAATAATTATAAATTATTTTTTGTAATTTTAGTAATAAAAACTTAATATTTTATAACTCAAGCAATCAAATCAAATTATTTAAAATATTTTAAAAAAATAGAAAACCCTTCTTTTTCCAAGTCTTCTTTAGCTATAAAACGCAAAGAAGCCGAATTTATACAATAACGCAATCCACCTTGCTCTTTAGGACCATCTTTAAACACATGACCTAAATGTGAATCGGAATTTTTAGACCTAACTTCAGTGTATACATGCCCTGGATATGAAAAATCAGGCACTTCTACTATTAAATCATTATTAATTGGTGCGGTAAATGCAGGTCATCCAGAACCCGAATTGTATTTAGTGGTGGATAAAAATAAAGGTGTTCCATCAACAATGTCAACATAAATTCCATCTTTATAATTGTCATTGTATTCATTTTCAAAAGGTTTTTCTGTATAGTTTTCTTGAGTTACTTTGTATTGCAACTCAGTTAAATGATCTAGCTTTTTTTTAAAATTTGACATTTTGCAATCCTAAATCAAATAAAGTTAATTAAGATTATTTACTATAGAATTCAACAATTAGTGACTCTTTGATTTCAGGATTTAATTCACTTCTCTCTGGGAAACGAAGAACTTTAGCACTAAAGTTTTTAGCATCAACTTCTAATCAAGCTGCTGGAGTTTTTGTTTCCAAAGCTTTTAAAATTTGCTCATTTTTACGAATTTTGCCTTCTTTTTTGGTTGAAAGTTCAAACACATCACCTACTTTTAATTGAATTGAAGGAATGTTAACTTTTTTACCATTTAATGTAAAGTGGCCATGGTTAACTAATTGACGAGCTTGTTTACGAGTTTCAGCAAAACCTGCACGGTAAACTAAGTTATCAAATCTTGACTCCAATGCTTTTAAAAAGTTAGTTCCGGCAACCCCTTGTTTCTTAGTTGATTTAACAAAAGTGTTACGAAATTGTTTTTCACTAATTCCATACATAAAACGAACTTTTTGTTTTTCATTTAAGTGTAAACCGTATTCAGAAAGTTTAGCACGACGAGTTGGACCATGTTGCCCTGGTGCATAACGACGTTGTTTTCCTTTTGCAAATTCTTTGCCAGTTTCTAAAATTGAAAAATTAAAACGGCGTGATTTTTTAAATACTGGACCAGTATATCTTGACATAATTCTCCTTGGTTTAAAAATTTTTACATTTAATTAAATCCAGAGAATAAATAATTCTTTGTATAATTTTAAATCTAATGCTTTTGTTTTACAGCATAACTACTCGCAAATCTATGCAAATTTAAAATGTTAGACAAATATTATTTTGCTGTTAATTTAAGAAAATGTTCTTAAAATTATACTATAATTATTAAATTATTCAAGAATTAAAGCAATTCTATTTAGTTTGTTTTAAAATAGAAAGGCTAACTATGTCATTTTTCAAAAAAATTAAAGAAAAATTACTTGGTAAAAAAGACAACCAAGAAAATTTAATAGAATTTAGAGAAAAAATAAATTTAGAAACTGACAAATACGTAGCAGGTTTAGAAAAATCTAACATTTCTTTTTCTCAACAAATAATCGAACTAACTAAAAAACACAATAAAATTGATGAGGAATATTTTGAAGAACTTGAAGAAGTTTTAATAATGTCCGACATAACTCCCAGTTTTGTATCAATTATCATTCATGAATTAAAAAGAGAAGTTCGAAATCAAAACTTAGTAAATACACACTTGATTCCTGAATTAATTGTTGATAAAATGTATACAATTTATGCAAATAGATCTATTGTTAACACAAATTTAAATATTCAAAAAAATAGACTTAATGTTATTTTAGTGGTAGGTGTTAATGGTTCTGGAAAAACAACATCAATTTCCAAAATTGCTCACAAATTAATTAAAGAGGGCAATAAATTACTAATTGTTGCAGGTGACACTTTTAGAGCTGCTGCTGTTGAACAATTAGAAATTTGAGCCAATAAAATAGGTGCCGATATTTTAAAACCAAATGAAAAAGAAACTGACCCAGGTTCAGTTGTTTATAGAGGATTGGAAAAAGCAATAGAACAAAAATTTGATGTTGTAATAATAGACACAGCTGGTCGTTTACAAAATAAAGTAAATTTAATGAACGAATTAAAAAAAGTGAATAAAATTATTGCTGATAAAGTTGATGGTGCACCTCATGAATCTTTACTAGTTATAGATGCAACAACTGGGCAAAATGGAGTTTTACAAGCAAAACATTTTGCAGATGTTACACCTATTAGTGGTATTGTGCTCACCAAAATGGATGGAACTAGCAAGGGTGGGATTATTTTTTCAATAAAAGATCAATTAAACATAGATGTAAAGTTAGTTGGTCTTGGTGAAAAAATTGATGACCTTCAGCCATTTGACTTAGACAAATTTATTTATAGTATGACACGGCAAATTAGCAAAGAATATGAAGAATAATATTAATGAAAAAGAGTTTTTTTTAGATCTTTTTGATCAATTTGGATTTTTGTTAACTCAAAGTCAAAAACAAGTTTTTTTGCTTTATTTTCAACAAAATTTATCTATAGCGGAAATAGCAAAAATAATAATATCTTCTAGGGCTCTAGTTTTTGATACACTCAAAAAAGCTAAAACAAAACTACTAAAATTACAAGAAAAACAAATAAAAAGTAAGGAGTTATAATGGCGAAAATAAGTTTTTTTGCTCTTGGTGGTCAAGATGAAAATGGAAAAAATTGTTATATTCTAGAAATAAATGACAATATTTTTGTAATTAATGCAGGTGTAAAAATACCTTTAAATAATAATATTGGAATTGATACAATTATTCCTGATTTTTCTTATTTAGAACAAAACATCAATAAGGTAAAAGGTGTTTTTATAACAGATGCTAAAAACGAGTCCTTTTCAGCACTTCCATGACTAATAATGAAAGTAAAAAAAGTCAAGATTTTTTGTTCAGTTTTTACTAAAACACTAATCATTGAAAGAATGAATAAATATTTTATAAATTCACAAGATTATGAAATTCAAACAATATCAAGCAAAATAAGTTTTGGCAAGGGTGTGTCCGTAATACCTATAAATTTAGCTGGTTCTATTCCTGGTATTTTAGGTCTGATTTTTTTAACAGAAGATGGTGCTATTTTGTTTATGGCTAATTTTCTAATAGGAAATTTAGGAATTTATGGAAATACTAATTTAGCAAAAATACAACAATTTTGTCAACACCCAAAAGGTGTTTTAGCTTTGATTGCTGATTCGGGAAGATCTAATTACCCTGGTAAAACTATTGACAAGATTTTTGCTAAAAAATTCTTAGAATCTACTTTTTTATCCGCCGACTCACAAAGTAGGATTGTAGTAGGTGCTTATGATGAAGAAATGTTATCTATTCAAGAAATCATAGATCTTGCTATTAAATTTAAAAGAAAAATTACTACTTATGGAAAAAAATACGACAAGCTTTATGATATGATAAGCAAGCTTGAATCTAAAACCAAAGTAATTCAAAATCCTAGACCAACTTTTTTTGATTACAAACTCGCAAACAAAGAAGATAATTCTGTAGTTTTAATTACTTCAACTCCCGAAAGAATTTATTCACGTTTTGAACGTATCTTAAGTAAAGAGGATGTATTTTTTAAACTTAAAAAAACTGATCATGTAATTATGATTACTCCTCCAATTAATGGGATGGAACAATCTCATGCTAAAGTGCTGGATGAGATCGCAAAAGTAACATCCAACCTAATCGATATTACTGAAGCTAATTTTAGTACTTGCAGACCTTCTCGTGATGACTTGCTTGAATTAATTCAAGCAGTAAAACCTAAATATTTTTTTCCAATACAAGGTCTCTATAGATATTTGGTAGTTGCTGGTAATCTTGCTTATAAAGCAAAAGTTCAAAAACAAAATATTTTAATTTTACAAAATAAAAGAACTGCCAACTTTATTAATGGTGTTCTTTTTTCTAGCAAGAAGGCCATTAAGTGTGATAACGAAGTTTTTGTTGATGGTTTTGGTGTAGGTGATATTTCTTCTGAAGTTTTAAAAGAACGCGAAATGCTTTCTCGCGATGGTGTGCTTATTATTTCTTTTTTATATGACCACAAAACACGAAAAATAGTAAGCAAACTTAGCATTACAGAATATGGAATTTTGTCTAAAGAAAATAGAACAGATGTTCATAAAATTATCGAAGATGTTATTGCCACAAATTTTCAATCTATAACTAAAGTTAATGATAAAATAATAAAAGAAGTGCAAGAAAAAACTCAAAAAATAATCAAAAGAAAACTTTTCCGTTTTTATGACAAAGAGCCTGTTGTTTCTGTTTTGATTCAAAATGTTCTTGGATAAGGAAAGGGAAATTAGTACAAAAATAAAGGAGAAATTATGAAATTATTAAAATGAGAAGATGCTCAAAAAGAAATTGAAACTGGAGTTGTTTATTTAGAATTTGCTGTTGATTGATGTGGAGATTGCAAAATGCAAGAACCTATTAATCAACAAGTTGCTGAGCATTACAAAAATAGAATTGATGTTAAATTAATTAAAGTTAACGCTGAAGAAGCTGGTTTATTTCGTAAACCTGGAACACGTTTTGAAGTTTTATATGTTCCAACACATTTAGTTTTAAAAGATGGTGAAATTCTTTTTAAAAAATTTGAATATGCACCAAAAGAAATGTTAATTAAAAATATTGATGCTGCACTAGAAAAATAAAAAACAAATATGTAATAAAAATGGCAATTAAATGCTTTCATTGCCATTTTTTTATTTTTTTTGGTAAAATTAATGTGTTATGAAAAACAGATTGGATGATAAAAAAGCTAATTATTTAAAACAAATAGTGGAGCATTTTATTCAAACTGGACAACCAGTTGGATCTGCTAACCTAAAAGAAAATTATAAAATTAATAAATCTTCTTCTCATTTAAGAAGTATGATGAATAATCTTGAAAAAGATGGGTTTTTAGAAAAACACCACAATTCAAGTGGGAGAGTTCCAACGTTACAAGGTTTTAAGTATTATGCCGAATTTCTAAGTTATGATGGAAATCAAGAATTAGAAAAAAAACTAAAAGACATCTTTGCAAAACGGCGAGTAAATATAAATGACACAATTAATGAAGCTATAAAAATTATTAGTGAAGTGACTGGAGCAGCCCTAATTACTAAATCTAATGATATTTTTGAAAAATTAATGTCAATAAATTTAACAATTATCAATGATAATTCAGGAGTTGTGGTTTTAATAACATCAAATGGAAGTGTTGAAAACAAAATTATTTATTTTGATAACTCAATTAAAAAAGAGGATGTTAAAATCGCCATTAAATTATTTCAAGATAGGCTTATCCCCTTGCCGCTTAGTCAAATTTCAGAAGCTATTCAAATATTAAAACCAGTTTTAGAAAATCAAATTAAACATAGTGAAGATTTATTGCAACATTTTATTCAAAATGTTTTTAATTTTGAAATTAAACCACATTCTAAAGTGTTTAACAAAAATTCTTTAATTTTAAACAATGATATTTCTAGAAACAAATTGGTTGAACTCTTAGATATAATTGAGCAAAAATCTATTTGAGAAATTTTGGATGAAAGCACAGAAAGTGAAGATGAAACTATCAAAATTAGTATACCTTCAGAAGAAACTTCGTTTATTTCCAAACAATTTCCTCAATCTTCATCTATTAAAGAAATTAGCCTCATTGGGTCAACTAAAAAAATAAATTATTCAGCCACATGAACTGGCTTGAAATTACTAGAAGATTTTTTAAGTAAAAAGGACAAAAAATAATATGATTTTAGACCAAAATACCAACACAAACACCGAAGAACAAAAGGATAAAAACCTTAATGAAGATCATACAAATGATTCTTCTGTAAAAAATGAAGAAAAAATAAATAAAAAAAATAAAAAAGTAGATCAACCAGCAGATGAAAAAAGTGAAAAAAAACTTGACAAAAAATTAATTAATAAAATTAACAACGACTTGGTAACGAAAAACCTAAATTTAGAATTAGAAATTTCTAAATTACGTGACAAAATTAAAACTTATGAAAATGATTTTAAATCACAAATTCAAGCTTTCGAAGAAAAAGGAAATCAAAAAGTTAAAGAATTAAAAAAAGAACTACATAAAAAATTTGAACAAGAATCTAAAAATCTTAAACTTTATGGTTCTCAATCTTTTTTTGAAAATTTTTTATCACCTTTTTTGAATTTAAAAATGGCTATTGATTTTGGAAGTAATTCAAACGATGCCAACGTGGCTAATTATGTAAAAGGTTTTAATATGCTTTTTACGCAACTAGAGACAATAATGGAAAATTTTGGAATTACCAAAATTGAACCAGAAGTTAATCAAATCTATAATCCTGAAAATCAACAAATTTATCAATTAGAAAATGGTAAAAAAGACAATATTTTAAAAGTACAATCTATAGGTTTCAAACTTCATGATCGTGTGATAAAACCTGCATTAGTCGTAGTTGGTAACGGCAATGATAAATAAAATAAAAAATGCCGTTATCAAGGCTTTTGAATCACGAAATTTGACTTTTGATTCAAATAAAATTATTGTTTCTAAATCTAAGCATTTAGGAAATTTTTCAACAACTGCTGCTCTTATTTTTGCCAAAAAAAATAATATGAATTCAATGGATTTAGCACAAAAAATTGTTGACTTTATAGATAAAAATGAAATTTATGCAACAAAAATTGAAGTAGCGGCTCCTGGTTTTATTAATTTTTATATTTCTAATCAAGGGTTTGTAGAAATTGTAAAAAAAATTATAAAGCAAGGGTTAATTTATGGTTCTCAACAACAAAATCAAAAAATTAATATTGAATTTGTTTCCGCAAACCCCACAGGATTTTTACATTTAGGTCACCTTAGAAGCGCTATAATTGGTGATGTTCTATCTAATGTCATGAAATTTTGTGGTAATCAAGTTTTTAAGGAATACTACATCAATGATTTTGGTGTTCAAACAGATCGTTTAGCAGAATCTACTATTGCACGTTATCAACAAATATTCAATCCTGAGTTTCCAATGCCAGAAGATGCTTATAAAGGCGAAGATATAATTTGAGCTGCAAATCAAATTAGAGAAAAATTTGGTAGTCAATTTGCAAGTCAACCCATAAATGAACAACAATATAATTTATTTAAGCAGGAAAGTTTATCTATATTTTTAAAAGAAATTAAGAATGATTTAGCTAAATTAAATATTTATTTTGATAAGTTTTCTTCAGAAACTGATTTACACAAAAACACTTTGTTTTTAAAAACTATTACCAACTTACCCAACACTTACACAAAAGATAATGCTCTTTGATTGAAGACGAGTGATTTTGGTGATGATAAAGATAGAGTATTAATTAAATCAGATGGTAAATTAACATATTTTGGTGCTGATATTTTTTATCACTTAGAAAAAATTAAATCAAATTTTAAACCTGATATTTTAATTAATGTTTGGGGTGCAGATCACATAGGTTATGTAGATCGTATTCAATCCGCCCTCAAAATTTTAGGTTTTTCTGATAAATTAAATGTGTTACTTTATCAAATTGTTAAACTGTTAAAAAATGGTAATGAATTTAAAATGTCAAAACGTAAAGGTTCTACATTTACAATTAAGGAACTTTTAAATTGGGTCGATGTTGATGCAATAAGGTTTTTTATGATTGAACGTAGTGAAAATAGTTTGATTGAGTTTGATATTGATAAGGTTTCCAATCTAAGTGAGCAAAATCCTTTGTTTTTAATTCAGTATGCTCATGCAAGAAGCGAACAACTTTTAAACAAAACAATTTTTAATATTGATAAAATTGTAGATTTTCATAGCGATTATGAAATAAAATTAATTAATGATTTAAAAGAATTTGAAGAAATAATTGCTAAAATTAGTAAGAATTACAAAATTAATTTATTGAACAAATATCTATTAACTTTAGCCAATAGTTTTAATGCTTTTTATTCAAATTGCAAAATTCTTGAATCACCTAATCAAGATAGTTTGCTTTCTTTAGTAAAAGCTACAAATATTGTTATCAAAATTGGCTTAAGTTTATTGGGTATTAAAGCCAAAGAAAGGATTTAATTATATGGAAACAATTATTAGTATTGCAATTGAATTTTTAAAAAAACATCGAGAGGCTGCTTTTAATGAAATTTTTTTAGAAATTCAAAAACGTTTAATGCCGAAATGAGAAAGACAACTTCCAAATGAATCTGCTGAGCAAATTCTAATTCGTAAGCGTGGTGAACTTTACAAATTGCTTACAATTGACGGTAGTTTTACACCTCTAGGCGAAAATATCTGAACACTTAGAAGTGATTTAGTATAAATATAAAACAAAAAGGGAGTTAATGTGAAATTAGTTAACGCAAAAACAATATTAAATCACGCACTAAAAAACGGATATGCTGTTCCACATATTAATATTAACAATCTAGAATGAACTAAAGCTGTTTTATTAGGGGCGCAAGCACAAAAATCACCTGTAATTATTGCAACATCAGAAGGTGCATTAAAATACATGGGTGGTTTAAAGACTGTTTACAACTTGGTAACCAATCTAATTGATTACTTAAAAATCGATATTCCAGTTGCACTTCACTTAGACCATGGAAGCTTTGAAGTTTGCAAACAAGCTATTGAAGCAGGTTATACATCAGTAATGTATGATGGTTCTCACCAAGACTTTGAAACCAATAGAGTTAATACACAGGAAATTGTTAACTTAGCACAACAAAAAAATGTTAGTGTTGAAGCTGAGGTAGGATCAATTGGTGGTGAAGAAGATGGAATTATTGGTAATGGAGAAATTGCTGATCCAGAACAAGCTTTAGCTTTAAAGAAAACAGGGATTACAATGCTAGCCGCTGGAATTGGAAATATTCATGGACCATACCCATCATCTTGGAAATCACTTGCATTTGATGTGATTGAGAAATTATCTAAAACTACAGAAATTCCACTAGTTTTACACGGTGGTAGTGGAATTCCACTTGAACAAGTTCAAAAAGCTATCAAATTAGGTGTAGCAAAAATTAATATTAATACTGAGTTGCAACAAGCAAATGCTGCAGCAATTGAAGAATTTGTCTTTTCAGGCGAGTCTAAAAAAGGTAAAAATTTTGATCCAAGAAAATTTTTAGCACCTGGAATTAAGGCGATGCAAGCGGTTGTTGAACAAAAAATTAAAGATTTTGGTTCTGACAACAAAGCTTAATTAATGTTTTGTATCGAAGTAAATTTAGACCAACAAGGTAGGTCTCTTTTAAAATTTGCTAGCAAAATACTTGCAAATCAAAGTTATAACCAAATTGAAAAACTATTTCGTTTAAAAAAAATTAAAGTTAATGGTAAGGTTGGTAAAAAAACACAATTAGTCTATGAAAAAGATAAAGTTTGTTTTTTTATAGTTCAAGACCAATTGCTTTTAAAAACACAAACAACAAAAAATATTAAAATAAATTTTAAAACAATATATGAAGATGAAAATATTTTAGTTGTTAGCAAAAATACAAACACTGTAATGCATAGTCATAATTTTAGTTTAGATTCTATGGTGAATACATATTTGAAAGTAAATAATAATGATTTATTTTTACCAACTCATATAGGTCGACTTGATAGATTAACTTCTGGAATAGTTTTGTATGCGAAAAATTACCAAAGTGCCCAAGAGTTGTATAAAAAACAACATTTTTTTGTAAAACAATACACTTTTAAATCAGACATTAATCTTGAAAATAAAAAAGAAATTAGTCTTTGAATTGCCAAAAATAATGCTAAACAAAAAATGGAAGTAGTCAAAAAAAATAGTGAAAAATCCGCCTTAGCTACTACTATCTTCTTTAAAAATAAGATTAATAAAATAGCTCAATTAAAAACGGGTAAGAAACACCAAATTAGATTAACTTTAGCACATCTTGGTTTTCCAATTTATGGTGATTTAAAATATGGTGGAAAACAAGCAACTCGCCTATTTTTACATTCATATTTTCTAAAGTTAACAGGTTTAGAAAACAAGCTAAGTTACCTAAACAATAAGGAATTTATAGACAAACCAACTTGATGGAGTGAAAATGAATAGAGAAAAAATAATAAAACTAGCAAAAGATTTGTACTTCAGACCCAAAGAAGAAGTTATTAAAATAGTTTTATATGAAGCCGAAAAAATGAAGCACAAAATTGAATTTTTGTTTCAATTTGATACAGAAAATATTGCTCCAATGGACAGAGTTAATCAAAATATTTTGCCTTCAAATTATTTGAATTTTGCAGAGCCTGTTCATCTTGATTATAGAGAAATTTTATTTAAAAATTCCACTCACAATCAAAATCAAAATATTGTAATAAAAAAGGTGATAAATGATTAAACACAAACTTGACTATAATCATGCTAAAGAGCAATTGAAAAGTGATAAAAATAATTCAGTAGCTTATTTTTTTGAACAAACAAACACTAAAACAGGACCTCTATCTGGTTCATTTTTTAGTATCAAAAGTAACTTTGCAACACAAGAAGGAATTAGTCATGCTTCTTCAAATGCTTTAATTAATTTTTCTCCTTCATACAATGCAACTGTTTTTGAAAAATTAATCAATAGTGGAGCACAACCAATTATTAAAGTTCACAATGATGAGTTGGGTTTAGGAGGGAAAGGTTTGTATTCTCATTTTGGAGAAATTTATAATCCCTTAGATTCAAGCAAAATTGTTGGTGGTTCATCTTCTGGAAGCGCTGCAACAATCAAGTATGTTCACTTCGCCATTGCTAGTGATACAGGCGATTCTGTTCGTAGACCCGCAAGTTTTGTAGGTTCTGTTGGATTTAAACCTTCATATGGTGCTGTTTCACGTTATGGATTATATTCTTATGGAACCTCACTAGACACTGTTGGTTGATTTACCCATAATGTTAATGATGCTATTGAAGTTACTAAAGTAGTTTTTGGGAAGGACTCCAAGGATTTAACTTCTGTTAATGTTCCTTTAGAAACAATACAAGAATTAAAACCTAAAAAAATTGGAATTTTAAATTTTAATTACGAAATAGAACCGTATCTTGCAAACAAAATTGATGAATTAAAACAAACTCTTGAAAAAGATGGTATTCATGTTGAAAGTATAGAACCTGATAAAAAATTATTTAATGCTGTCAACACTGTTTATGGAATTATTTCTTATTCTGAAGCTACTAGTAATTTATCCGCCATTAATGGAATCACTTTTGGGAATGCTCCTAAAAATGAAGGTTGACAAGATATTTTGTTCAAAACTCGTAGTGACGGTTTTGGTTTTATGCTTCAAAAACGTTTGATTTGAGGTTCTTACTTTTTGGAACAAGAAAATCAAGACAAATATTTTCTTAAAGCCAAAAAAGTTAGAAGATTAATTGCAAACTACTATAATAGCTTGCTGGAAAAATATGACATTATTTTATTTCCACCATTTTATGGTGTCGCACCTGAAGTCTCAGGTGAAAAACAGGAAAAAGAAGATAAAATTACTTCTTTTATTCTCACAATTGCAAACTTAACTGGAAACCCTTCTATCAGTATCCCGCTGGGTAAATTTGAAGGATTACCATTTAATATAGCTGCTGATGCTGCAATTTACAATGATGCAAAACTTTTAAGTTTTAGTTTATACTTAGAGAAAAAAATAGGTGAATTAAATGAGTAATTATGAAGTAATTATTGGTGTTGAAATTCACTTGGAACTCAACACAAAATCAAAAATGTTTTCAATATCTCCAAATGGAGAAGGTGAACCTAACACACTTTTTAATTTATATGATTTAGGATACTTGGGAACCTTGCCACAAGTTAATGGAGATGCTGTTAAAAAAGCTATTGCACTAGCCAAAGCATTGAAAATGGAAATTGCACCTGTATTAGCTTTTGATCGTAAAAATTATTTTTACCCCGACTTACCAAAAGGTTTTCAAATAACACAACAATTCGAACCCATAGGTAGAAATGGTAAACTAACTATTAAAAACAGAGAAAATAACACAATTAACAATATTTTAATAGAACGCATTCACCTTGAGGAAGATACTGCAAAACAAATTCACACTGAAAATTCAAGTTTTTTAGATTACAATAGGTGTGGGGTTCCTCTAATCGAAATTGTAACAAGACCGGTAATTAATTCTGCTCAAATGGCTGCAGATTATGTTGACAATATTCGTAAATTAGCTTTATTTTTAGAAATTTCTGACGCTAAATTAGAAAATGGTTCTTTGAGAGCAGATATAAATATCTCTGTTCGCAAAAAAGGTCAAACAAGCTTCAATCCAAAGGTGGAAATCAAAAATATTAATTCGATTTCTAACATTAAAAAAGCAGCTGAGTTAGAGATTCAAGAACAAATCGAAATATATAAACAGGGAAAAATTGCTCAACAAGTTACAAAACGTTTTGATGACCAAAGCCAAACTAATAAGGTTTTACGTTCAAAAACAGATGCTATTGATTATAAATATTTCCCTGAACCAAATATACCTTTAATTGAAATTAATCAAGAATTTATAGATTCTGTTGAGCAAAAAACCACCCCTAATGAAATTGAATCTTTATTAAAACAAGAAAATATTACTGATTTTTATATTGAACAAATTTTAAATAGTGTTCAAATTTGAAACTTTTTAGAAAGTAGTCAGCCAAAAAATTGAAATATAGCAGTTAAGTTATTTTTTGCTGAAATTATGCCAATTATCAACAAAACTGGTTGACAGGAATTAAAAATCGATTCTATTTTTTTTGCTAAATTAGTTCAAAATCTTGAAAATGAAAAAATTAATTCTAGTAATGCTAAAAAAATAGTATCTATGAAACAAATAGAAAATCAAGATTTTGAAAAAATTTTTTATGAAATTACAGGTTCTAAATTAAACAAAGAACAAATTATAGAAATTATAGATAGTTTGTTTAAAAGTGAAGCAAACCAAATTGAAAAAAACAAAGATAATAAAGATAGATTACTCAAGTTTTTAACAGGAAAAGTTATGCAAGTTAGCAAGGGAAATGCTGATCCCAAAATAGTAAATAGTATATTATTGGAAAAAATTAATCACTAATATTGTCATAAACAAAAACACCCATTTGGGTGTTTTTGTTTTTAAAACTTTTTTTATATACATTATTTTATAAATTATTAAACACCAGAAGGGAATAACGCGGTTTTCCCAAAATCTTTAAAATCAGATGAATTATTATTTGTTAAATATCTTAAATTTTGTCGATATGATTTTTGTTGTTTAGGAAATTTGTGACTATCAGTACCATCAATTAAATTGTGTGCAGGACCTTTTTCAGGATCATCATGAACTTGCACCAAAAAGGTGAAACCACCTTTATTACTTGTATTTGTTTCACTATCTCCTGTATTATTTCTAGCAATAGAAACAGTTGAATAAATTCCTATTGGTAACCCATATTCATTTACAACCATAGATCCTGAAGCACCGTATGAAAGACTGCTATAATCAACATTAGCATTAAAACCAAATCCACTAGCTTGAGTATGCTCATCTAAAGGTTGGTTAATAGGAAGCCCTTTGGTGAAACTGAGCCCGTTAAAAACATCTCGAGGAATACTTGAATTAGATGGATAGTTTCTTCACAACATTTGTCTTCCAGAAATACTTGGAAAACCTAAAATGTAAGCTCTTTCTATATTTAATGAAGTGTTTGCATTTAAAGTAATGCCTTTCTCTTTATCACTTCATGCAGAAGGGTAATCAAAACTTAGATAAGGAACATCTTGTGGATCGTGATTGAGATATTTATCATTTTTAAATGTTTGAACATCGGTACCAATCGACTTCATAGCTTTCTTTATGTGATCAAGTAGTAATTCAAGTGCATTATTATGCTTTGCTTCTTCCATTAATTTTTTGTAATTAACTTTAACACCAAAAACAGCAAAATCTTTTCCAATATATTTGCGTTGAGCGTTATTATTATACTGATCTACAAGTTTGCTATTGTCAGCTGAATCAAAAATATTTAAAGCAACAAAAACAGTTCTAGGATTTGAAAATAAATCCTTATCTACAAAATGCAAATCCTTGTTACTTCTATCTGAACTAAATAAAGCTGAATCTGATGTATTTACAAACCAGGTTAAATTATTTTGTTTTTCATAACTAGAACCTGATGGAATAGCCTTTAAATCAGCATCTTTCTGAGGAACAGCTAATGCAAAACTATCAACTCTAGCATTTTTTTGTGATTCTTCTGCAAAATATTCTGGAAAATTGTTTTTAAATTTTGACTCCATAGCATTAAATGCACGAGCATAAACATGGGCATTAGTTGCTATATAAAGCATGAGTTCGTCTGCTTGGTTTTGGCCGTTTTTTCAAGCATAATCTAATAATCATCCTGTTCCTGTGGGTATAAAAGGAACCACAGATGTATTTGTTTCATGTGTTCCTGGATCTATTGTATAATCCACACTATTAAACCCAATTGCAAATGAACGATCCTTAATTTTTTCGTATGCTTTATCTTCTGTTATTTTTAGTTCAGTTACTTCCTTGGAACGAGGTCGATTTTCTTCTTTTTGTTTTTTTGCTTCATTGATTTTATTAAGGAAAGCAGTTAGCGCTGATGGATCTAACATACCAGGAAAGTTATCACCCTGAATTGGGGTTGAATTTTTAGAGTGTTCTGTATTTTCCACTTTTACAGAAATTGAAGGATTTTCGTTTGTATTATTGTTTTCTTTTAGTTGAGAATCTTCCCTTTGACTAGCATTTTCTTTTGCTTGTGAATCTTCTTTTTTGTCGTCTCTTTCTATTTCTGAAGAGTTTTCTTTTTTATCATTTTCTCTTGTTGTTGAAGAAATATCTTTTTTATCATTTTTTTGTGTTGTTGAAGGATTACCCTTATCTTTATTTTTATTTTGTGTTGGGATTGAAGAGGTGTTTTTGCTCCCTTCTTCATCTGGATTTCTAGTAATTTCAGCATCTGATCCCAAGGTCGTAAACTCTAAATTTTCAGAATCGCTAAATGGATAATCTTGAACTATAGAAGGTTTTATATCATCTTCATTATTGTAAATATTAACTTGTGTAATATAGTATGTTTCATTTGATTCTAATGGTTGTTCTGAAAATAAAACTGTTGCAATTCCATTATTATCAATTAATACTTTGTCTGATGCTGTATCTGGTTCACTAGGAGATGGACTAACATGCACATCAACATATTTGTTAGAATTATCAGAACCAACATTTAATTCCAAACTATAATTATTATTAGTTAAATTTAGTTCTTTTGAAATCAAAGAAACATCTAAACTATTTGTTTTTTCTGTTTGTGTAGGAGTGCCGCAGGAAGTTGCAATTGCTACTACACCTACTGAAGCAGCAATATTAATTCCTGTAGTAAAAAGTGTTTTTTTCTTAATCATAATAACACCACATTTGTTTAATTTAAATAAATTATAATTAAAGAAAACTATTTTTGAATTATAAGTAATAATTTTCTTTACTTAGAACTAATATTATAAATTCAAAATTATTTTTTATATCTTGATTTTTGCATTTTATAAAAAAAACACAAATATCTTTTACAATAAATGTGTTTTTTGTTTTTAAAATTTGGGTTTTATTTATAAAGCAAAAGGTAAACTAATAGCTAATAAAAGAAAACCAACTATGTATCCTAATAAAATTGGAATTAAAGTTTTTTTTGCTCGTTTATTAGATAAATCTTGTAAACTCATTTTTTTATTAATTTCATTTGAACCTGCTTTTTTTAATTTGGCATTATTGTTTTGAATTTTTCAATTATTGTAGGTTAAAGTATATGAACTAAAAAAACCAGCTCGAATTACAGTTGCTAAAATACTAATAGCAATCATAAAAAGTGAAATAGTGGATATTCCATTATATCAAGATTCTTTTTTTAAAAAATACAATAAAAGAAATAAGATTAAAAAAAATACAAATCAAAATCCAATAATAAAAAAAGATATTGCATTAAATTCTCTTAAAATTTTTTTTTTATAAAAACTAGCTAACTTAGACATTTTTTCTAGAGTGCAATCATTTTCTAATTTGCATTTCTGTTCCATAAATATAATGGTCTTTGTTGTCCACTTTTTGTTCAATAATTACATTTGGATGTTTTTGCTCTTGCAAGTATTGATTTTCAAAAACTATAGGTTTAAAAGGGATGTGAGCATTTGAAATTTTTGGAACAGAATTTAACAAGTTAATTGTATAAGGGTGGATAGGGTTTTCATAAATTTGTTTTACATTACCTTTTTCCACTATTTTTCCAGCATGCAAAATTATAACTTTGTCAGCTAAATGCTCAACAACTGATAAATCATGGGCAATAAAAATTAAAGATAAGTTTTTTTCTTTAACCAATCTTTTTAATAAGTTAATTATTTGAGCCTGAATAGAAATATCTAAAGAGGCAATAGGTTCATCTGCAATAATAATTTTAGGCTCAACAATTAAGGCTCTTGCAATTGCAATTCTTTGACGTTGTCCACCAGAAAATTCATGTGGATAACGGTAAGCAAAGGATCTTAAAAGACCAACATTTTCTAAAGCTTCATAAATTAATTCATCTAAGATAAATTTTTTAATAATTTGTTTAAATTTTAAATAAAAAATTTTTGGAACTTGCTTTATACCATAAAAAAGTTCTATTTTTTTATAGACTTTTTTCAAGTTTGTTCTTTCAATGTGTGAAGATTTAATTGCATTTACTTTTTCATAAAATTTAGTGTTAGAAATATTAAAGATTTCTAAAAATTTACTTTTAGTTAAATTTGCAAACTGTTTGTGCAATGTATAAGCTTTTGTGTCTAAAATTTCTATTTTTTTTCAATACTCTTGAAAGTTAATTGCTAATTGTTTAATTTTATCTTCAATTTCTTTTTTTCAATTTTCATAATCACTAATAAAAGCTGCTTTATCTTCGTTATAAATTGCTTGTTTTTTTTCTAAATCTGATTTTAGATTTTTTAATTGCTGAATTTGTTCAGAAGTTACATCAATTCTGTTTTTGTTTTTAACAATTTTTTTACTAATGAAAAAAATTGATCTATCATAAACTTGTGAATAAAATTCATATCTTTTTTTATTAGCGAAAGCTTGATATTTATTAAAATCAAATTCTTCTAACTCTTTTTTAATTGTATCGGTAAATTGTTTATTATTGGTTTCATTGCTATTTTTATAATTCACTAACAATATATTAGAGTATCTTGAAGTTAATTTATTTTTAAAATTCGCTAATTCTGAAAATAAATCTTCAATTTGAGATATTGACAAATATGTAAAAAGATGTTTAAAAGTTAGTTTATTAAAGTATTTCATTAACTTTTTGTTAATCAACTTAATAATAATTGCTTCTTTTTGATAATGTGAATATGATTGCAAATCTTTTGAAGCAAAAGTATTGTTTTTTGCAATTTTATACTCATATTTTCATTCCATCCGATATGAATTAAATAAATTTTTTTGACTTCTATAAGCGTCAGTTATTGCATCAATTTTTTTAACTCTAGCGATTTGATTTATATTATCTTCAATTAAGAACAATGCTTTTTGTTTTGCAATTTTATTTTCAAATTCATTCACTTTTTCAGCAGCTTGACGATAATTAAATTCAATTTCACTTTGTTCTTTTTTACGATATTTGTCTTTAATGTCAAAATAATAATTATAAAGAGCACCTATGTTTTTATAACTATTATTGTAATATGAAGTTAAAACTTTTTGTTTTTTTTCAAGATATAAAAAGTATGAATTGAAAAAATCTCTAACTTCTTGCTTATTTTCAAATGAATCTGGAGTGCTTATTTTTTCAAATTTTTCATTTCATTCATTAAGAAAATTTGCAAAATTTTCAACTGTTGCTTCAAGATTTGAAAGTTGAACTTCTAAATATTTGCGTTCAAGAGATCTTTTAAAGTGAAAAGTTACATTTTTTCAATCTGAAAAAATATCTAAAACTTTCATCTTTAAAATTCCATTAATTACTAGTGTTTCACGCAAAATGGAATAAATATTTTTCTGACCGTTAAGTGATGAATAAGGATCTTGAAAAATCATTTGCATATTGCGACGCAAAAATAAATTTTGTTTTTTTGATAATTTTTTTCCTGAAATAATTTGATCTAAAAGACGTGTTTGACCACCATAATTTTCATATAATCGAACCAAGCAACGTCCAATTGTTGTTTTTCCAGAACCTGATTCACCAATAAGACCTAAAACTTCACCTTGCTTTAATTCTAAGTTAATACCATCAACAGCTTTTACAACACCAAATTTGTTTGCAAAGTATTTTTCTAATTTTTTAGCTTGCAAAATTGTAGACATTACAGTACCTCTTTAAATAATTTAATTCTTGTTTTAAGTTCTTCATTTAACTCAACTTTTGGAGCATCAGGGTGCAATAACCAGGTTGCAGCTGAGTGAGTTTTGCTAATTGGAATAAGTGGTGGTTCTTTTTCAAAATCAAGCTGTAAAGCATAGTCATTCCTTGCAGCAAAAGGGTCACCTGAAGTTAAGTTTTTCATATCTGGTGGGTTACCACTAATTGTATATAAATCACCTTGATTGGTTGCTTCAGGAATAGCGGAAATTAATGCTCAAGTATATGGATGTCTTGGATCTGTGAAAATATCAGAACGGGTTCCACGTTCAATAACTTTTCCAGCATACATTACATAAATGTAATCACAGAATTTCGCCACAATAGAAATATTGTGAGAAATAAAAATAATAGAAACATTATACTTATTACGGATATCGTTAAGCAAGGCAAGCACTGATGATTGCACAGTTGGATCAAGCGCTGTTGTTGGTTCATCAGCAATAATAATTTCTGGTTGAGCTGCAACAACCATTGCAATAACAACTCTTTGTTTCATTCCTCCTGAAAGTGTGTGAGGATAAGCATCAAATCTGTCTCGAGCATGTTCAAAACCAAAAGTTTCAAGTAAAGAAATTAAGAACTCTTTTTTCTCTTTTTTAGTTTTAAAACGACTATCTTTTTTAATAGCATCTAAAAGTTGTTTTCCAATAGTTCTTGTTGGGTTTAAAGCAACTAATGGATCTTGTGGAATATAACCTATCTTTTTTCCTCGTATTCTACGTCATTGATGATCTTTTTTGAAATCACGAACATCGATACCAGCAATTTCCATTTGATCAGCAGTTACTTTAGCAAAGTTGTTGATTCCAAGTAAAGACTTAGAAGTTACTGATTTTCCAGAACCTGATTCACCAACAAAAGCTACAATTTGTCCAGGATAAATACTAATATCAACTCCCCGGATGATTTCAATAAAATCTTTACGTCCTGTTTTAAAACTTACACGTAAGTTTTTAACAGCTAAAACTTTGTTTTCCATTAGCGACGTCCTCCTACTCTTGGATCTAAGGCATCGTGAATTCCGTTAGCAATAAATCTAGATGTTACAGCTAAAACAACCAAAATACTTGCTGGGAATAAAAGTGCTCAAACATTTCGTTCTGCAAGTGAAACTGCTGAGTTAATAATTAAACCAAGGTTTGCAGATGAGTCTACTTGCTCACGTAAAAATCCTAAAAATGCTAATGATGCAATAGTTGAAATGGAACTGAAGATACTTCCAACAAAAGTTGAAAGCAACTTACCTAAAATATTTGGCAAGATGTGGAAATAAATTTGTCTTATTTTAGATGCTCCAATAACTTTGGCTGCATAAATATATTCTTCATCTTTGACAATAACTGTATATAAACGAGCTTGATAGGTTGGCCCTGTTCATCCTGTTAGTGATAATAGAAGCACAATAGTTGCTGTATATGGGCCTCAAATTGCAATAAAAATGATGAAGATAACGATTCAAGGAATTGAACCAAAAATATCTATAATTCGAAGCACAATGTTGTCAATTCAAGTTCCAATGTGAAAACCAAGATAAGTTCCTAAAATAACTCCGATTATAAATTGAATTAAAGCAATAGCAACCGCGATTCCTAAAGCATTTAGAGTTCCAATTCAAGTACGCAATCAAATATCACGACCAAATTGATCTGTTCCAACAATACTAATAAATTTTTTCCCACCGTCTAAAACTGACATAATTTGGTAAGGATTGATGTTGACAGACCAACGAGTTGGAAAGATTTCACTTGTTGGTCCATAAATTAATTGAACATGTTTTGTGTTTTCAATTTCACGAATTTTAGCAAGCAAGTCACTAGAAATATTAGTGTGAATAATACCATATCCACTTGGAAGTTGTTCAAAAACAAGAGAAGTATCAGCATTTGAAATAGGTTTAGAGGTGCTATAAGGACTAAGTAATGCTGTAAAAATTGCAATTAATAAGATAATTATTAATAAAATTGTTGAAAGCACTGAAATTGGTGATTTAAAAAATTTTTTAATTGTGTCTTTTCATAAAACAACAATCTTACCTGTCATTTGATGGGTTTCATTATGAACATCAACACGTTTTAGTAATTTTATTTGATCAGAATTCAGTCGATATTTTTGATTAAATTCTTGGGCATTAAACATTTTTTACTCCTTTTTTAATTTCTTTTTTACGTGCTTGTCAGTTTTTAAAGCGCACTAAGTAGTCAGTTGATGAACTGGTTCCAAAAGTAATTCTTGGATCCATGAAAACATAGGCTAAATCACCAATGATGTCAACAATTAATGATAAAGAAGTAAAGAATATAATTGAAAACATTGAAATATTTACTTCACCATCAAAAGCAGCATTTACTAAGATAGATGAAGAACCAGGTATTCTAAAGAATTGTTCTAAAACAATTGAACCTGAAAGAAGAATAATATAAGAAAAGATTAAAGAACGAACTAAAGGAATTGCTGCATTTCTTAAAACATATTTAAAGAAAATTTGACTACGGGAAAGACCTTTAGCTTTTGCAATTAAAACATAATCTGAAGATAAAACGGTAATAATTTGATTTCTTACTAAGAAAACATAACCTGCAATTGATGTTATAGAAAAAACAAAAATTGGTGGAATTAATGAAGCAGCTGTAACACCAACTCCATAAATCGATGGGTCTTTAAATTCAAATGGAAGTCCTAATTTAATTGCAATAATAATTACAAAGGGAGCTAACACAAAACTAGGAATAGCAACAAAAAATGTTGAAAATCCAGTAATTGCTGCATCTTCTAGTCGGTCACGGCGATAAGCGGCGATAGTCCCTAAAATGATACCAACAATTGAACTAATTAAAAATGATGGTAAAGAAACTAAAATAGTGTAACGAAGTGGACCAAAAAATAAGTTAGGTATTGCATTATTGTCATTTGAACTATTTTTGTAAATTGGACCAAAATTACCATGAAAAACATCTTTAGTATAATTTCAAAGACGAGCTACAGGGCTTAAATTAAATCCGAATTGCTCTTTTAGTTTGGCGATTTTTGCAACCTCATCACCTCTTTGAGATGTACTTCCTTTTACATCATCAAAAGGATTCGGCGAAAAACTAGCTATTAAAAGATAGACAATTATATAAATAGCAATAAAAGTAATAAGAGCTAAGAATAATCTTTTAAATAAATATTTCCAGGGCATTATTTTTGATCTCCTTTATTAATTGTAGTGTTTATTTTACTAGCAGTTTTGTAAAATGGTTTAATCACAACCATATCAATTGGTGTAAAATCTCCGTATTCATCTACATAAGGTATGCTAATATTTGGGTTTCTTAAAGTAACACTTGGTGTGGATGAACTAATTGCGATTAAATCATTGAGCCCAAAAGTTAAGAACGAACTAAGTTCAGCACTTAATTTTACTAAATCTTCTTCACTGTTTGCAGCATTTTCTTGATAACCAAGATTAAAAATAGCAGATTCTGCTCCAAAGTCAAAATCAACTTTGTCAGCATCAGTTTTAGCTTTTTCATTAATTTGGTCAACAAAACTCTTGTAAACTTTAACAGTTTTTTTAGGTCCATCAGGTTTGTTTGGATCAACTGGAACTTGTGCATCAACAACACTACCTAAAAAGTATTGTGTTAAATTAGGGTTTCCTTGTTGTTTATCAGCTCCAAAATCATAGGCATTTGGAGCATTTTTTCAATCCTCAAAAGATCTAATCACACCTTTTTTAGCAAAAGGATCAAAAAATTCTTTGGCTGCTTTTGCATATTTGTATAAAAGTGGGTATGATTTAGCAATTTGTGAATTCTCACCTCTATCATAAATAGAAGACAAGATTGCATATGGAACACCTTTTGCTTGCACCCGGCCGTCAAAAGCAGTTCCTATACCATCATAGTCATAACTTCATCAACTATAGCTTAGATGACCAACTCCATATCTAATGTAATTAATACGTTGTTTTAAGTCAGTGATTGGTCATAGCAGTTTCATATTTAAACGTGGATCTAGACCATTAATCGCTTTTTGTGCTTTTTCTAGCGCAGCAATTCAGTTTGAATTTGTATTAACATATCAACTATGATTGGTTCATTCAACTTTAGCATCAGCTGGTAAATTATTGTCTTTGTAAAATTTATCTAGAATTTTCTTCATCTCTGCTTTGAGAACTTCATAATTAGGAGCTTCAAATTGTTTTGATGAATTGTTGACATTATTAAAGTTTTGCTGTCTTTCACTTTCTAGATTTTTAGTATAGAAAATTTCACCACTAGGATCAACTAAATTAATAGTGTTAGCTTCATCATAAAAATCTCTTGGACGTTTAGAATCCGCATTAAATTTGATATGGTTATCAGGGGCTAAAAAGTTATATCAAGGCTCAGCAATTGGAGATGCTGATTGTTGAGTTGTGTATAAATTTCAAGCATTTGCAATAATTTGTCTAAAAGTTAGACCAATACCTGAAGTCAAATAATCAACAATCTGTGCTCCACCAGTAGCAAGTTCTTTTCGAGAAACCCCATAAGCTAGTTTGGCATAGTTATCATTGAAGGCATAGTAGTTTTCATCAAAAACAACACCTGGTTGAGGAACAAAATTTTGTTTAATTGAACCTGGAACCAACAAGTTAAAATAAGATTTTAAAATACTATTTTTAGTTTCAACTCTTGATAATTTTCAACCATATTTGTTTTTGTCTTGTGCAACTAGATTTTTTTGACTATCATTGATGATGTTATAAGACAACATAGGGATTGTTCCCTCTTTATATGAGTTAAACTGTGAATTTGCAAAAGCTTCAGGACTACTATATTTTGTATATAAAAAGTTAATAGTATTATAGTGATAATTAATTGAATCTTTTCAACCAGTTCTTGGATAATATTTATTAATTTCCCAGTTTCTGTGGTGCAAGTCCCAACGAGTTTGGATATATGGTGAGTTATAAAGCATATCTTTATCAAAAGTTTGTCCATATCAGTAAATACCAAATTGCAAAGCATCACCTGTTTCACCATATGGACCTACTTTTTTACCATTAACTATTTTACTAATTTTGGCAGTTCGATCATCTATAAAATCACTTGGTAAAGGTCTAAAAATTCCTGGAATAACAATTTTTCTAAAAAATCCTTTAAAAAATGATTTAGTTGCACTTTTAGCAAGTGAAAATGTAATAGCTTCTTGATTTTTTAATTCAGCATTTGGTCCAGTATATTCTTGAATATACTTGTGTTCATTGTCAAAATCTTGAGTATCAAAACCAAAAAGTTGTAGAAGGTAAAGGTTGTTAATTTCAGAACCTAAATAATCAGCTTTAGGGTCATAATTTGGGATATTTTCTTTAGCTTTTGCATCAACTTCATCACCACCACCGTGGTCATTACGATAGTTTACATATCCAAGACGTTGTCACTTAAAACCATACCAATAATCACGTGGTTTTAGTTTATATTTAGTTTGGTTTCCTTTGCTATTAACCCAATAAACATCATCTTTTAAAAACATTTGTACTTTAACAGCTTGATCTAATTTTGCACCAAAAGTTGGACTATTAATACTATGTGGATCATCAGATGTTAAATTTATGTTAAGAGATGGTGAAACTTGCCCTTGTGGCAATCTACCTTTTTCATGTTTATCATTGTCAAAAACAAATTCATTACCATCCTTGTCAACGATTAAAATTGCTTTTGCATTAACAAAAGATAAGTATTTATAGCTTGGATGTTTAATTTCATAGCTAAAAGACTTATCTTTTTTACCTTGATCTTCTGGTTTAATTCCATTAGATTCAATATCTAGTTCATCTTCATACATTGTTTGAATTAAGTATGAACTAGTTAAGTAATCTTCAATTGCGCTAGGACCACTAAAATTGTTATACAAACTCCCAAAAGCACGTGGAGATGCTGTGGTTGAGTTAATATTTACAAAATATTCGCCTTTTTGCCAAGCTGGTTGAACCCCACAAGAAACAATTGCGGGAATTGTTGCAACACTAGCTAATATTGGAATAAAAAACTTTTTTTTCATTTTATTACCTTTTTTAAAAAAAAAACTACTATTTTTTTTATAAATAGTAGTTTTGCTTTTCATTATTTTTATTAATTATTTAATTTAATTTAATTTAAATTATATCCAAAAACTACTAATACGAAATAGAAAAATGCATAGAATCATTATTAATAATTCTAGAGTGCTTTATATTTCATACGATAATTAATTTTTGCATATGTGAGAATTGTAACATATTTTTAAATTTTAAGAAAAAGAAAATTTAAAAATATCAAAATAATTCTTAGAAAACAATTATTATAAACTTCAAATATTAATTTTTAACTATATATTTTTTTCACACTTTTAAATATGTTATTAATATTATTAATAAATTCTAAAATATTATCTGGTTCACCTGTTTCAACATTACATAAAAAGGGGACTTTTAGTATATGTATGTTAGTTTTTCTCTTATCGTTTATTATTAGTTTTTGGGGAAATGTGTTGTGAGTTTCATTTTCTCACAAAGGATACAGTAAAATTACAGAATTGGCAACTTTGTCTTGATTTATAAATTCTGTATTTTTGTAAGGAGTGCTTAACAAATTGTATGAATATGCTATTAATTGATAAATATCTCTTTTTTTTATATCGCTTAGTTTATTAATTTTTTTATACTTACAATCAGCAATAATATTTATTTTATCTTGAACAATAACTATATCTGGTTCCATTCAAAGATTTAATGATGTAATGTTCTGTAAACTTAAATTGTTAAAATTATTTTGCGTATTTTCTCATTCCCCTAATATATAACTTTTTTTCTCTCTTACTTCAATATTCATTTCTTTTAATTGTTTTTGAACAAATTTTTCAAAAACGTCATACATATTTAATAACAAAGAAAAACCCGTAAACTTTCCGTAATTATTAAAATATGAATTTTGTAAAATGACTTTGCTCATTTGTAAAATGTTTTCAAATTCAAAAGGCACATTGTAAAAATGAATCAAATCACAATCTTTTTTAGAAACATTTGTATCATTAACATCTTGCAAGTATCACAATAATTCTTGAATTAATTTATTAGTATCATTGTATGATTTATCGAGTTTTAACAATATTATTTTCAAACATTTTTTAACAATTTGATTAAACAAGTTTTTGTGAGTGTATTCAAAAAACGAACTTTTAAATTTAAAAAAATATCCTTTTGATATTTTATTTTTAAAATATTCATCAAAATCAATCTTTCCCTTAATAAATAATGTGTCTTTTTTTACCAAATTATATTGATGGTAAACTTGTTTATTAAAAACATCAAACACTTGGCGCACATAGTGCGCTAAAAATCAATCAACTATTGAATAGTTAGACAATTTATTATTTATTTCAGCTATTCCATGGTGATTTAAAAAAGTTTTTTTATTCTTATCATTATTTTGTGCATAAAAATATCAATACTTTATATTAGTAAACAACTTATAATTAGCCTCTTTACCAGAAATATTGTTAAAAATTTTTGGAAAAATATTTATTTCTATTTTATCAAACCAAATGTGACCTACATAATTATTTAAATCAATAGAGTTGTTAAAAGTATTTTCTTTCAAATGATTTATCAAAGAATCAACATCAACATTATTTTTTTTCAATTTATCTAATGTTTGAGTTAACTGATTTTCTCAAATATTGATTTGTTTTATTTTATTATTAGGTAACATTTTATTTACTATTATAATTTTCTACAAATTCATTTATATTTTTTTCTATAATTTCAATATGATTAGGATTTAAATTAATATCACTTTTAAGAAGTGGCCAAATTTCTTTAGATAAAATTTCTTTTATTCTTTCTTTAGTTTTTTTATTATCTATATTTTTTTTAACTTTCATAAAATAACTGTGGCCTATTTGTTTGTTTAAAGAAAATTTAGATTCAATTTCTTTGTTTAATTTTACAAAAACATCTTTAGCATAATCATTGTTTATAAAATCTTTGCTAGGTTTTTTTTCTTCAAAAATAAAACGTCTCCTAAATGCAAAATCAAAATGTGCGATAGAATGATCATTATCATTCATTGTACCTATTATATAAAGGTTATCTGGAATTCCAAATTTTTCACCACTGGTTGGCAAAGTTACCGTTCAACTTCCATATCATTCGCCTTTACAGTTTTCGCCACCAGCACATTGATTGTTATTACAATCATTTCTTAATCTTTTATTAGATTCGATTAATGTAAAACATTCTCCAAATATTTGAGATACATTACCCCTATTAATTTCATCAATAATTAAAACATAGTTTTTGTGATGATTTTTTATTGCTTTATCAACAATATTTCTTAAAATACCTTTTTTTAGCTTGAATTGTAGCATATTTCCAAATTGATTATTTGGAGAGCCATATTTATCCTCGGTATTTCCATCTACAAGAACAGGTTTTATTCCTTCTATAAAGTCTTCATATCCATAATTTTGATGAAATGTTATTATTTCTATTTGATTATCTTCATCTATCTTATGTTTCTCAAATGTTTTTGTTTTATTGTCCAAGAATTCTGATGTTGAACTATATTCTTCTTTTCATTTATTATTTGAGATAATTCAATCAGCTAATTGTTTTGAACAGTAAGTTTTTCCGGTGCCAGGAACACCATAGTAAATTATATTTTTATCATATTTGGTCCATGATATTGGGCAATGAAAATTTTTATTTTCTATTTTGTGAATCTTATTGATTTCATTACTATTTAGAGATTGAGTCTCAATTAAAATCATACGTTTTAGCTTCTTACTTAAATCGGAAATGCTAATATTGCTTTTATTTTCTTCTAAATATTTTTTAATAACAATATCAAACAAAAGTCTATTTTGTTCATTGCAACTAGTTTCTATTTTGTAATTTTGATATTCTTCTTTTGTAAGCCAATTGTTATTATAGCTTTCATTTATAATTTTGTCTTTGACTGAATGAATAAAATCACTTAGCACTTTATCTTTGCTTGTTTGATCTTTTTTTTCACAAAATAAAAAGTTAAATGAATCCTTCTTACTCTCATTATTTAACTTTTTTGAAAATAAGAAAATTTTATCTAATTTTTCTTTGAAACTCAAACTATCATACAATTTAAAATAATTAAGATCATTATTCTTATTTCTCTCATAATATTCTTTAAAATCCCCGCATGTAAGATCTTCTAAAATATTATTACATTTATATGGTTTTAACTCATCTGACATAAGTTGAAATAATCAATAACATGAATCTTTAAATTTATTATGCGAAAAATCAAAATTACTATCTTGACTTTTTTTATTAAATATATACATATTGTGAGGAGTAGTCATTTGTGTTCAGCTTTTTCTTAAAATATCCCCAAAAATAAATTTAAATACTGAGTCAAGAGAATAAAAATAAGTTGTAGATTTTTTAGCTAATTTTTTTAAATGCTCATATTTGAATTCAATAGTTTTCTTATCATGAAGTTGAAAAGTAGTAATAAATTCTTTTCTATTTCTTCTATCATTATTATTTATATCTTTATTTTCATAAGATAATAACATTTTAGCTTTTTTTTATTTCATAATAAAAATATTCAATTTGCAAACTATTTTTATCATAAATAATATGCAATGTTGCTAAAAAATACAAATCTTTTCGTTTGCCCTTTATATCAAAACTTGATACAGCTATATTATTATTTTCTAAAATGTTCATGTTATTCTATTTATAGCATTTTTTTATAATATTAATTAACTATTCAATCTTAGAAATAATTGTAACTGACTGAATTTGGTCTCCCTTTTTAATGTCTATAATTTTTACACCTTTAGTTACACGACTGCTAGTTGAAATTGTTTCTAAATCAATCCGGATTGCAATACCTTTTTTGGTTAAAATCATGGCTTGCTCATCGCCATTAACTGTACCAATAAAGCAAAGTTTTCCTGCTTTTTCTGAATTTAAGGCAAGCACACCTTTACTATTACGGCTTGTTAATCTATACTCATCAACTGAAGTCATTTTTCCATAACCTAAATCACCAACAGTGAAGACAAAACCACCTGTTTGACTGTGGCAAGCCCCAACAACATGTTCACTTGCATCTAACTTAATACCTTTGATTCCAATTGCTACACGACCACTTGCTCGCACAGTTGATAAATCAAATCTATTTGCTCTTCCTGATGAACTACCAATAATAATTTGACTATCATCACTAGCAATCAATGCTTTAACTAATGAGTCATCATCATTTAATTTAAGAGCATATTTTCCATTTTTATTAATATTTTCATATTCACTTAAGCGAGTTTTTTTAATAATACCCTTAGCTGAAACGGTAATCAAAAAGTGTGAATCATAATCCTGATTTCATATTAGAAGTGATGTGACTGATTCATCTTTTTCTAATGGTAATAGGTTAATAAAAGGAGTTCCTTTAGCATTACGCGAAGAGTCTGGAACCATATGAGTTCTTAATTTAAAAATTCTAGCTTTGGATGTAATAATCAAAAGGTCGGTGTGGGTGTTGGCAAATCAAATTCCTTTAAGTTCATCATCTTTATATAACGAAGATGTTGAACTCCCCTTCCCACCACGGTTTTGTGTTCGATATTCATCTAAGTTAATTCGTTTAACATAGTTGTTTTGAGTTAAACAAATAATAACATCTTGACGAGTTATTAAATCTTCGTCAACAATAACACTAAGCTCGCCATTAATTTGTGAACGACGTTTGTCACCAAAGTTTTTGGCAACTTCACGATGTTGCTCAACAATTAAATCTACTAATTTTTCTTCTGAGGTTAAAATTGAATTAATGTAATCAATTTGCTCTGAAATTTGTTGTAATTCAACTAACAATTTTTCAACCGCCAACGAAGTTAAGCGACCTAAACGCATATCAACAATAGCTTTGGTTTGTGTTGAGTTTAAATCAAAACGTTCAGCAAGTCTTTGTTGTGCATCAGCATCAGACTTACTAGATTTAATAATTTTAACAACTTCATCAATATTTTCAACAGCAATTTTAACTCCGAGCAAAATATTTTGTTTTTCTAATGCATTTTTTAAATCGAACTGTAGTGCTCGAGTGGTAATCTCTTTTTGATGTAAAAAGTATTGTCATAGAATTTGCTTAAGGTTCAATAATTTAGGTTGACCTTTTACAAGAGCTAGCATATTCATGCTATAACTAATTTGCAAGTCTGTATCTTTATAAAGTTGGTTTAAAATAATTTCTGGATCAAAACCTTTTTTAATTTCAAAAACTACACGAATTCCTTGCCTATTAGTTTCATCCCGAACATCTTTAATCCCATTAATTCTTTTTTCATGAACTAACTGAACAACTTTTTCAATAATTGCTGGTTTTTTCACCTCATAAGGAATTTCATAAAAAATAATTTTAGACTTACCAGAATTAAATCTTTCAATTTCGGCTTTTGAACGAATGGTAAAACTACCTCTACCAGTCATGTAAGCTTGAATAATACCGCTTTGTCCGAAAATATCAGCACCTGTTGGAAAATCAGGTCCTGGTAAACTTCTTGCCAACTCTTCTTCACTAATATCGTTGTTTTTAGCAAGTAAAATAAAGGTTTCAATAACTTCAGAAAGGTTATGTGGTGGAATTTTAGTTGCCATACCAACTGCAATTCCAGTTACACCTGAAACTAGTAAGTTTGGAAACCTAGCTGGCAAAACTACAGGTTCTTGTTCACTACCATCATAGTTATCAGCAAAATCTACTGTATTTTTTTTAATATTTTCAACCATCAAAGA
Source organism: Mesomycoplasma sp. (assembly GCF_056854695.1). NCBI lineage: Bacteria > Bacillati > Mycoplasmatota > Mycoplasmoidales > Metamycoplasmataceae > Mesomycoplasma > Mesomycoplasma sp. Next base: position 42,378 of record NZ_JBXGGF010000004.1, on the reverse strand, counting down.
AGCGATTTTTGACATTCTCGCTTCTGTATAACGCATTGCAGCGGCTTCATCACCATCTATGGAACCAAAGTTTCCATGCCCATCGACTAAAGGATATCTTAGCGAAAAAGACTGAGCCATACGAACCATAGAATCATAAACCGAAGAATCACCATGTGGGTGATATTTACCAAGCACATCCCCAACAATACGAGCGGATTTTTTATAAGCACTATTGTAAGTTATTCCAAGGTCGCTCATTGTATATAAAATACGACGATGAACTGGTTTTAACCCATCTCGAACATCTGGCAAGGCACGAGATATAATAACAGACATTGAGTAATCTAAAAAAGAATTTCGCATTTCTTCTTCAATTACTCTAGGAATAATATTTTTAGTTTCTCCTTCTATTAATTGTGAAGAAATAATATAATCATCTTTATCTTGAGGTATATTTTCTTCTTCAGGATCTTCTTTAGTGTTTTCTGAATTTTCATTAAAAACTACTTTGACTTCCTCATCTTTAATAAAGTCAAATTCTTTTTCTTTATCATCATCAAAAAAAGCCATAATTTCCCTTTGTTTCAATCCCGATTAAATACAAATATAAGTAATAAATTTTACCAAAAAAAGGCCATTTTTTTATAATTTACTTATTTTATGCTTGTATTCTTAATGAATCAAATAACTAACTTAGTAATTTATATTATAAATTAATTATTTATCGAGTAATTAATATCAATTAGCATGCTAATTTGTGTTATTTAAATTAAATTAAAAAGTACCAAAAAGGTACTTTTTAAATAAATTATTTATTTTCTTGTGTAAACTAGTTATTAAAGTATAAATTTAATTTTAACTAGAAGTATCACTTCCTGAGCTTGTAGTTTTAGGTTGCTCTTGTGAAGCTTGATTTTGATTTTCTGATTTTGAAGAAGTTAGTTTGTCTAATTTATCTTTAATCTCTTTAATATCATTAGATAACTTATCAATATTACCTGAAACTTTAGCCAATTTTTTAATATCATCTGGATTAATTGAACCAATTGAGTCAATAACTTGTTTTACTTTTTCAATATTATTTTGAACATACTGAACAGCATCTGTTTTTGTCACAGCATAAAAAGCACCACCAAACATAGTACCTACTACAATAACACTTCCTAAAAAAGAAGAAATAATTGTAATTAAAAATAATGATAATTTAGATATAGGTTTTTTTTTAAAAAGATTTTCTTTTGATATATTATACATTTGATATTATATGTGTTTCTTTCTTTTATTATTTTTTTGATTTAGTTGAACTTTTTGTTTTTGTAGTTTCTTTTTTGTTTGATTCTTCTACTTCATTAATTGTTTCTTTTTTAGCAGTTTTTTTGTCTTTGGACTTAGAAGAAATACTATTTCATTCAATTAATTTATCTAAAACCTTACGGTTTGTGATGTTCATTTGTAAATGTTGAAGTGCAGTTGGATTTGCTTTTAATTCATCAACTTTTTTACCAGTAATTAAACCAAAACGCTCTATTTCTTCATTAAGTTCATTATCTAAAACTGCGAGTGATTCACGTTTTGCGATTTCTGCAAAAACAAAAGAAGTTTGAAGACTCAATACAGCTTGTTGGTTAACTTGCTCAAAAATGTCTTTATTTGAGAATTTAGTTATCTTAAGATATTCATCAATTGTGAATCCTTGACTTTTAAGTGTATCATTAAAACTTCCATAAATTCTAGACATTTCACGATCTAACAATTTGTTAGAAATAGGAATTTCTACTGATTTAAGAATTTCAGCGAAGGCATCTTTTTGAAAATTACTACGAGCCATTTCCATTTGTTCTCTTTTAGTAAGATCTTCTAAATAGGATTCTAGTTGTGATATAGTAGTTACATTATTAATTTTAAGAGCAGCAACAAAATCATTGGTTAACTCTGCTGGTTGATTTTCTTTGATATTGTTGATTTTTACTTTAAAAACTGCTGGTTGAGAAGCGTAGGCCGGAATGTGATAATCCGCTGGAAACACAACATCTATACTTTTGAATTCACCCTTTTTAAGTCCAATCAGTTGTTCTTCAAATCCTTCAATAAAACTTTTAGATCCGATTTTTAAATCAAAATCTTCAGCTTCTCCGCCTTCAAAAGGTTTATCATCAATAAAACCTTTAAAGTTAAAATTAATTAAATCACCATTTTTGATGCCACGATCAACGTCAATATGTTTTCCTTTTGCAGCTAGAAGACGATCAATTTGAGCTTTTACATCCTCTTTTGTTACAACAGGAATTTCGAATTTAGTCTCTAATTTTTTATACTCTGGCAATTTAATTTCCGGATAAATTGGAAATAAAAAGTTAACTTTTAATGTCTCAGCTGTTGATTCAATAACTTGAACAAATGGTTCAAAATCAATAACATGATCATCATCCATTATGTTACTTGAACATTGTTTTAAAAGTGTAGGTATAGCTTCTCTTGTTGCAAGCTCAATTACAGAACCTAGTTCAATATATTGTTTAGCTTTATCAAGTGGAACTTTCCCTTTTCGAAAACCTTTAATTTGAATATTAGCAGCTTTTTTTTCAAACGCTTTGCTAATAGATTTTTGTCACAAATCTTTGTCAGCTTCAATAGTAATTTTTAGTTCAGCTGTTTTAGGTAAAATTTCACGTTTTAACATATTTTACATATCCTTGTTTTTAATATAATTATAAAGGTTTTTTATAATTTTTATTTGTTTTTAAACTATGAAAACTAGTATTTTGTTTTTCTTTCTTTTGAATTAACTGTAGTTGCTTATAAGCAAATTCGATAGATTTTTTAATAATATTAACTCTCGAACCACCTAAATTAAGTTTTCAAACTTTTTCATTTAGTGCAATATAAACTTCACCAACCGGCTTGCCATCTAAAACTTTTGGTCCAGCATTACCTGTAAAAGCAAAGCAATATTTAGTATTAAAAAAAATATTCCCTGCTTTCGACATAGCTAGTGCCGTTTCCCGATTGACAACACCTTTTGAAACATCAATGTCCAATTTTGCTTTAATTTCGTTTTGATAAGTTACAATACCGCCGGCAAAAAATCTAGAGGCACCTGGTTTTGAAACAATTTTAGCAGCAAAACCACCTCCTGTAAATGACTCAATACAAGAAACCAAACTTTTAGTTTCAAAAGTTTGGTTTTTGTTTATTTTATCTTCATTTATTTTTAATTGTCTGGGTTGTACAAAAATTTTTTTAACATTTTTTCTTTGAATTTTATTTTTATTTTGTTTTGTGTTCATTTTGTATTACTCAAACATTGCTTTAGACGTTGTTATAGGTTTGATATCAGATACGAAAATTTGTACTTCATTTGCATCGGCATATAAAACTCCGTCTGCGATCTCAAAAACTTTTCTATTATTGTCGTTTTGAGCACCTATGTAAAGTAATGAAGGGACTAATGTTGCAATTACAGAAATGGCTCCTTGTTGAATTCCACGATATCCATTGGGAGTTTTAAGAGTTACAATAGAATTTTCTTCATTATAAAAAATTCCATTGTGATCGAAAATTTTAATTTTAATCGGTTTCATTTCAGCCCATTTTTTTAGCTTTTTCAAAAGCTTCTTCAATAGAACCTATGTATAAAAATGCTTCTTCTGGCATATTATCATATTTGCCTGAGAGTAATGCTTCAAAAGATCTAATTGTATCTTCTAATTTAATAAATTTTCCAGAAATTCCTGAGAATTTTTCAGCAACAAAAAATGGTTGAGATAAAAAGTTACGAATACGACGAGCACGAGCAACAACTTTTTTATCTTTTTCACTCAACTCGTCAACCCCTAAAATTGCAATAATATCTTGTAATTCTTTAAATCTTTGCAATGTTTCAATAACTTTTCTTGCAACATTGTAATGTTGTTGACCAACAATTGCAGGTTCCAAAATTCTAGATGAACTAGCTAATGGATCGACAGCAGGATAAATTCCTAGTGCGGCAATATTTCTATCTAAAACAGTTTTAGCATCTAGGTGAGAAAATGTTGTTGCTGGTGCTGGATCAGTTAAATCATCAGCTGGCACATAAACGGCTTGAACTGAAGTAATTGAACCTGCGCGTGTTGATGCAATTCTTTCTTGTAATTGTCCCATTTCAGTTGCTAAGGTTGGCTGATATCCAACAGTTGATGGGATACGACCCAACAAGGTAGAAACTTCAGAACCCGCTTGTGTGAAACGGAAAATATTATCAATAAATAATAAAACATCTTGATTTTGAGCATCACGGAAGTATTCAGCCATAGTTAAAGCTGAAAAAGCAACACGCATTCTAGCTCCGGGAGGTTCATTCATTTGACCAAAAACTAATGCTGTTTTATCTAAAACACCAGCCGCTTTCATTTCAAAATAAAGATCGTTTCCTTCACGACTACGTTCACCAACTCCGGCAAATACAGACAATCCACCATGTTGAGTTGCTATGTTGTTAATTAGTTCTTGAACTAAAACGGTTTTACCAACTCCGGCACCACCAAATAATCCAATCTTTCCGCCTTTAACAAAAGGAATTAATAAGTCAATAACTTTGATACCTGTAACCAAAATATCACTAGTTGTCTTTTGATCCAAATAACTTGGTGGAGCAGCGTGAATTGAATGTTTGAGTTCAAATTCAGTATCTTCACCTTCATCAATAGGTTGACCCAAAACATTAAACATTCTTGATAAAACTTGTTTTCCTACCGGAACACGAATTTGTGTACCTGTGTCTAAAACATCCATACCTTTTGAAAGATTATAGGTCATATTCATAGCAATAGTTCTAACAACACCATCACCAATATGTTGTGCTACTTCTAAAACTACTTTATGTGGATTGTCTTCTGTTGGTAATATTTCCAAAGCTGACAAAATTGGTGGCATGTGATTTTCTTCAAATTCTACGTCAATAACAGGACCTAAAATTTGAATAATTGTTCCAATGTTATTTTTTTTCATAATAACTCCTTTAATGCTCTAAGTTTGCACCTATAATTTCAATAATTTCTTGAGTAATAATGGTTTGACGACTTGAGTTAATTTGAAGATCAAGTTTTTCAATAATTTCAGTTGCATTATCACTCGCATTTTCCATAGCAACCCTTCTAGAAGCGATTTCAACTAACTTAGATTCTAAAAATAATTTATGAATTGTTGCTTTTGTATAAAATGGAATTAGCTTGTTTAAAATTTCTTCAGAGGATGGTTCCAAGTCAATAAATTTTTGATTCATTCCCTTCTCTTTTTCCATTTTTTTTAAAGGATAAATTTGATGTACAGAGGGAAGTGAGGTAATAATATTTACAAACTTATTATAACAAACATTGATTTTAGAATAAGTGTTATTTAAAATATAACTAATTATTAATTCTGAAAATTCATTAAGAGTTTCTTCAAAATTATTTTCTTCTATATTTTCATAAATTTTTACAAAATTTTGACTATATTTTTGTAAAGCTACAACACCACGTTTTCCAAAAATTATAATATCATCACCTGGTTTATATTCGTTTTGAAAGCTTTTGATAATAATGTTGTTAAATGAGCCACAAAATCCTAAATTAGAAGTAAATAAAACAAAAAGTTGTTTATTTTCTTTATTAGTTGCAAATAAATTCAAGTTTTCAACACTATTTATAACCAATTGAAAAATAGAATCTAAATTTACAAAAAATTGTTCTGCTTGACTAAATTGCTTTTTAATTTTTGGAATTTTAGCATTAGCTATCATTTCCATAACTTTAGTAATTTTTTCAATATTTTTAATTTGACTAAATCTGGATTTTAACCTATTTAATTTTGGCATTTAAAAAGTTTGTCCTTCATTAAATTTAGTTGCAAAATCTGTAAAAACTTCACAAAGTTCTTTGTTAATTTCACCAGTAATAGCTTGATCTGGGTTAAATGTATTTGCAAAATGAGCAAAATTTTCACTTTTAATAAAACGTAAAAAATGAGTTTGAAAATCTGAAATTTGTTCAAGAGCTATAAGATCAATAAGAGATTCACGAATAAAAACTAACAGCATAACTTGTTCAAATTCACTTAAATGAAAATGTTGGTCTTGCTTTAGTAATGCATAAATTTTATTTCCACGATCTAAAATTAACTGTGAAGTTTTACCAAGATCAGATCCAAATTGAGCGAAAGCTTTCAATTCATTGTATTGTGCAAGTTGTAATTTTAGGTTAGATGATGCTGATTTCATAGCTTTTGTTTGAGCAGTTGATCCAACACGCGAAACAGAAAAACCAATATCAATAGCTGGTTTTTGTCCACTATTAAATAAATTATCACGAACAAAAATTTGACCATCTGTAATTGAAATAATGTTAGTTGGAATATAAGCACTAATATCACCAGCTTGAGTTTCAATAATTGGTAAAGCACTAATAGATCCACCACCATATTTTTCAGCTAATTGTGAAGAACGTTCTAATAAATAAGAGTGTTGATAAAAAATATCTCCTGGAAAAGCTTCACGTCCTGGTGGTCTTCTTAAAAGAAGTGACAGTGTTCTATAAGCAACAGCGTGTTTAGATAGATCATCATAAACTATTAAAACATCTTTTCCACTATGCATTCATTCTTCAGCAATTGCTGTTCCTGTGTAAGGTGCAATGTATTGAAGTGGTGCTAACTCACTAGCTCCAGCAGTTACAACTGTTGTGTATTCCATAGCACCTTGACGTTCGAGAAGTGAAACAATTTGTGCAACTGTAGAATTTTTTTGACCAATTGCAACATAAACACAATAAACATTTTTACCTTTTTGGTTTAAAATTGTGTCAATTGCAATAGTTGTTTTTCCGGTTTGACGGTCACCAATAATTAATTCACGTTGACCTTTACCAATTGGCACAATTGCATCAATTGCTAAAATTCCAGTTTTTAAACCTCTATCAACACTTTGGCGCTCCATAATTGATGGTGCTTCAGAAAAAATTTCTCTTCTTTTCTTAGTTTGAATTTCACCTTTGCCATCGACTGGATTTCCTAGAGCATCAACTACACGACCTAAAAGTTCATCGCCAACTATAGATGAAATAACTTTTCTTGTTCTTTTAACAGTAGTTCCTTGAAATACAGAGTTTTCATCTCCCATGATAACAACACCAACTAGGTCTTGTTCAAGATTTAAAGCAATACCATAAACGTGATTGTCAAATTCAACTAATTCACCAAGTTTTACTTTTTCAATTCCAAAAACTAAGGCAACCCCATCACCAACAACTATAACTTTTCCAACCTCATCTGCTGCGACTTGATTTTCAAAATGTTTGATTTGTTCTCGAATAACTGCTGCAATATTTGTATTTTTAAGCATTTTAGCTCCTTATTTTAATTTTAAAAGGTGTGATTTTAATTCTTTTAATTGTAAATTAATGGAATTTTCAAACACTTGATGGTCAACAATTATTTTAATTCCTGAAATTAAATCTGGATTTATTACTGGTTTGAGAAAAACTTTTTTAGATATTTTTTTAGAAATAAGTTTTTCTAAATCAGCCACTTTTTGATGTGAAATGGGAAAGGCTGTTTCAATTTGACCATGAGCAATATTCAAATGTTCAGAAGCCATTTCGTTAAATTTAGATAAAATCGGTTTTAGAAAAATAACAATATTATTTTTTACTAAAACTTTTAAAAAATTAACTATAAATGAACTAAAAAAAGGACCAAAAACATTATTAATTAATTCATATTTTTCTTCATGAGTAACCAAATAAGAATTTAATATGTTTGCAAATTTACTATCATTTAAAATAATTTGATTAACTTCTTTGCATTCATTTTGCAAATTTGGCAAAATATTGTGCTCTAAACCAACTTCCACTAAAGACTCAGCATATAAATGCAAGATTTTTGGATTTAGCATGTTTAGGCTTCCATTTCTTTTTCAAGTTGATTAATTAGTTCTTGTTGAACTTCTTCGTTATATTCTACTTTGGAACCCAAAAATTTAGCAGCAATGAAAAAAGCACTATCTAGAACATCTTTTTTGTTACGCGCTAAAAAATTAGCTTCCATTTGTTCAACACTTTTTCGACCATCAGATACTATTTGACTTGCAGTTAAATGCGCTTGTTTTACACTTTGTTCTAAAATTTGATTAGCTTCTTGTTGAGCTTTTTCAAAAATTTCTGCTTTGATTTTTTGAGCTTCTTGTAATTCAATATTCTTTTGTTTTTCAAGTTCTAAAGATTTTTTATTATTAGCAATAGTGCTATCAATATGTTGTTGTAAAAAAGCTCTTTTTTCTTCTAAAAATTTTTTAGTTGGCTTATATACTAAAAAAGTAACTATAACAAATAATAGAATAAAAGCTAAAAAGGTTGCGCCAAAAACATACGGATTAGGTAAAACTCCTTTAAAGAGTTCACTAATTCAATGACTAAGCCCCATTTTTGACTGACTATCTTGCATTTTAGTTCCTTAAATTATTGTTTAACAAATATTAGTAAAAGTGCAACAATCAAAGAGTAAATTGACGCTGTTTCTGTAATAGCTGCACCAAGAATCATAACTTTAAAAATTTTCTTTTGCGCTTCAGGATTACGACCTGTAGCTTCAACAGCTTTACCAGATGTAAATCCTTGTCCAACACCAGAACCCACAGCACCAACCATAGCGATTCCGGCCCCTATTGCTGCTCCAAAAGATGAAATATGATCTCCTGAAGCTGCTTGACTCATTTTTTCTACAGCTTTGGTTGTTTCCTCTGCAGCAAAATTAACGATTGAAAAATCCATAATAAATCCTTTCGATTGTAAAAAAACAAAATTTTAAAACTATTTTTATTTTATTTATAAATTTTGGGTAGCTAATTTTTCTTTATTAGCTTTTTGTTGCTTAATTGCTCTTGGCCATTCTTCGTTTATTTCCATTGATCAATATGAAACAGTTAAAATTGTAAAAATAAAAGCTTGAACCGTTGAGTCAAAAATATCAAAATAAACCAATAATGGAGGAAAAATTAAAACAGCTGGTAAATTGAATGCCCCAAAACTTCCTAAAGGTATAAGGTTATAAAGTCCGTGTAAACCATAATAAATAACAAGTAGTAAAACAGAACCACCAATTATATTCCCATACATCCTAAAGGATATAGAAATTAAAGGAGCTACAGCTCCCACTAATTTAATTGGATCTGCGTATTGAATAATGAATCGAAATTTACCATAGAGGAAACCTATAACAAAAATCCCACATCAAGTTATAAATCCTAAGGCCAAAGTAACAGACGAAGAACCTGCAACGGGTTCAAGGCCTACTACTGATAGTAAATTACCAAAGAAAAAAAAAGTAAATAAAGAAAAAATATATGGTTTTACTTTGTTTATATACCCTTCACCAGAATCTTCAACTAAATCATCTATAAAAATAAAATATGATTCCACAGCAAGTAAAAATGCTGAAGGCGCTTTGTCAACTTTAGCACTTTTTATCTTAAAAAAAATAGTAATAGATAAAACTGTTATTATAATTATTAAAATAAAAAATGTAAAAAGTTGCGGTTGTTGCCAATTAGAAAGAAAATCCATCTCACCTCCTATCAATATTTTTTCACCCTCATATAATTAGAATAATTGTGAATGATAAACTACCTAAAATAAATGTAATAAAATTTATTGGTTTTAAAATTACATCCACATTTGATACATGTTCATACTGCTTATTAATAAAAATAACTAAAAAAAAGAAGAAACCATATCCTAAGCTTACAAAAGTAGAATAGGTAAAACTAATAAAAAATGTGGTGAATTTTCGATATTGTTGATTTTGAAATGATTTGATAACCTTTATTTTTAATTTAATTTTAGTTAATCAGGCTCAAAAAACAACAACAAGTGAAGATACTCATCCGAGAATAAGTGAGTAATTTCAAAAAGCTGTTATTAAAAAAACAATACTTAAAATGCTAAAAAAACTAAGATATCAAAAGAAAATATTATTTTTATATTTACTAATAATTTTTTTCACATTTCTCCCGGATGCTAAATATTATAATACTATTTAATTTTTCCTATTATTTTTTTAGCGCTTTTGCAATAATAATTTTTTTATCAAATTTTTTATTTAGATTTTCGATAATTTCTACCACTGTTTTATTTGTTTTTTTATTAATTGTGCTATTTTCAGTTATATTAGTTAAATTAATTCCTAAACCCAAAATATCACTAAAATTTTCTATTTGATTTAGTAGTTCTAATACTTTTGAATAAATAACATCAAAATTAGTTGTTGGAAAATCTAATTTATTGTGAAAATGAGTTGTTTCACCTAATCGAGTTTTAAAAAAAATTTCAACTTTACTTGTTTGTTTGTTATTTACTTCAAGTTTAGTTATTAAATCTTTTAAAAAATCTTTAATTAACAATGTAACTTTTTTATTATCTACATCTTCGGATCGCAAAAAAGTATTAAAATGAGAAATAATTTTAAAATTTGACTTTTTATCAACAATACAATTATCGCCTTTACTCAATAAATTTTCAAAAAAATATTTTAAACTAACTCCAAGAATTTGAAGTAATTCTGGATGCTCTTCGCCCAAAGCAATAAAATCTTTAATAGTTTTAATATTCATTTTTTTTAATTTAGAAATTCTAACTTTACCGATACCTATAAGTTCACCAATTGGTAAAGAAAAAATAAATTCATCAAGCATACTTGGTTTTAGTCAAAGTATGTTTGCTTTGTTTTGTTTTGCAAGATTTGTAGCCATTTTTGCTAATAATTTATTATGAGCCACCCCTATAGAAATAGGTAATTCTAAAGTTTCTTCTATTATTTGTTTTATGTAAAACAAAGCGGATTCTACTGTTTTGAATTTAGATACAAAATTTGAAATATCTACAAAACATTCATCAATTGAATAAATTTCTAAATCTGAACTTATTTTTTTTGCAATAAAATTAAAAAATTGATTTGACAAAAACTTATAATAAGGCAAATTTGGCCTAATAATAACTAAATCAGGAATTACTTTTTTAATTTGAAAAATTTTGTCCGTTATATTAAAACCTTGTTTTTTTAAATTAGAGGACATTGAAATAGCCATTGCAAATTTGTCACTTCTAGCAATTACAATTGGCTTGTTTTTTAAATGCGGTCTTAATTTGATTTCTGCTGAAACAAAAAAAGTATTTATATCAATATGAGCAATTAATTTAATAATTATTAAATTATATTCAATATGATTTTCTTTAATGAAAAAATCTCAAGAAAGAACTTGAGATTTTTTACACTTATAACATTACACAAAATAACATTACAATTATTATTTAATTTTGCTTGAATATTTATTCATTAAATTTAATATATCACCAACAGTTTGAATTTCCATCAATTCTTCATCAGTAATTTCAATATTGAATTTTTGTTCAAAATCAGTTACTATTTCTACAAAATCTAGTGAATCTATACCTAAATCTTTAATATTTGTTGAATCATCAAAGTTACGTTTTGTATACTGAGCAATTTTTTGATAAATAATTTTTTCCATTTTATTCTTAATTATCCTTAGTAAGATTGAAAATATAATTTTTGTTAACTTTGTGTTGTTTATATGATCACAATAGTTCAATAAAAATAGTTTGTTTGTCATCATTTAATTGATATTTAAAATCAATTTTACCATAAGGTACTTGCAAATTAGCCACAATGTTTTTTATAAATTTTTCTACTAACCTTTTATCTATAAACACTTTTCCATTCTCAACTTGAATTGTATCATAAAAATCAGCTGCATAGATGTTGGGGAAAATTTCCTTATCATGAAATTCATCTTTTACATTAAAATCAATATTTGCTTTTTCATCAATTTTATTGATTTTATTTTGATAAATAATATATCCTCCATAAGATAATCCTCCTATTGCCGCTAATGATAAAATTGTTGTTAAAATTTTAACTCAAATTTTCATCTAGTTCTTCTTGTTCATTTTTACTTAAAGCAATATTTTGCAAAATTTCAATTGTAATAGGGTTTTTAGAAATGTATTCAAAATCTGTATCTACAATTGTAATAGCTTTAGTTGTAAGAAAAGGTTTTTTATAAGTTTTCACTTTTAATTTATAAATACCTTCTGTTTTATGTAAAAGACTTTGTTTTATGTTTTGAATAAAAGCAACTGAAATATCTTTATAATCTGAATTAATAGTTATACTTGCTTTTGGAGTAAGTTTTCCACTAAAATTAAAAGGAATTAAGTAACCTTTTTGCGAAAAAGAGTTATTGCCCAAAATCACTTGTTGTTTTTCAGAATCATAAAATGTATTATTGTTGATTAAAATATCACCAATAATGTATTTTCCTTGAATAATTTCAGGTTGAAAATCTTGAGTATCTAAATTAGGTCTAAACTGAAATTTTAAGTCTAAGCTAGCTCTACCTTCGATTGGTATATTTGTCAACTTCCCTGGTGTGATATTAATTTTTTTCCTTAAATTACCAAATTTAAAATCAGTAGGATTAACACCAACTTTAAAAACAATTGTGTTATAAAATTCTTGCCTAAATTTTTCTGGAAACAAATATATTATAAAATTGTTAATTTTTGTAAAACTCTCAGAAGTTTCTCTACTAATTTCATTTCCAAGATTAGCTAATTGAATTGATTTTATACTTTCAAAAGCTATGCCATCATCTTGAATAAAAAAGTCTGTTTTTTGGTTTCCAAGTTCATTAAATTTAATAGAATTAGAAATTGCAAAAATTTTATTTTCACTAATATAATCTGCATAAATATTCATATTTTCTAATTTGGAAAATTTTATAGATTTTTCTGTGATAGGAAAGTACACTTGAGCAAAAGACTCAGGACTGATTTCTACTTTTTGCGGACCTAAAACTAAAGAATTATTGATTTGAACAAACGCATTTAAGGTACTTTCTTTTTTTACAAAAAAAGTAATCAAAACCGTAAAAGAATCTTGACTTAAATCACGTTCAATTTTAACAAATTGACGCAAGCCTTTAATGTTAGGGTTGGTTGTAACTTCAAAAGAAATATCTCTACAACATTCATTAATATCAATGGTTTTTTGCTCAATGAATTGTTGATTTATTATCATAATTTAATTAAAAATATAAATAATATAAAAATTCATCCATTGCTTTATGAATATTTTTATAGTAAGTGGATTTAGATCAATATTTTTTAATTCAAGCTTTATCTTCTTCCAAAAATTCTTTAATTAAAAGAGTAGAATATTTGGGATCAAGGATTGATAAAATATGTTCTATTGGTGATAATCCTTCTACAAGTGATTTATCAGTAATGTTAAGTGCTTTGAAAACCCTAGCTCTTTCATTGTGTTGTTTGGAAATTTCTAAAATTTGAAAAACACCACTAAATATTTTTTTCTTTACTGAAAATGGTAATTTTCTAATTGCTTCACGCATAGAGGACTCACCAAGAATGTTAAAAAAGTCTAATTTCATACAAACTCCAAATGCATTAATTTAACAATATCGCCTTCTTTTATCCCTTTTTTTATTAATTCATCCCATAAACCAATGTTTTTTAATTTAGAATTAAAACGCAAAAGATTATCTTGTGAATTTATAGGAATTTTTTGAATAATTTTTTCAATTTCAACACCTGTAACTTCAAAAACATTATTATTCTTATGAATATAAAAAGGTTGTTCTAGTTTATATTCAAAAACATCTTCTATTTGTTCGATGGAATTATTATTTTTTATAATAACTAATTCTGAAATTTTGTTTTTAATTAATGATAAATCTTTATCACTTAACAATGAAGTTGGAATTACATTAATATTGGGAAATTTGGCTTTAAAATTATAAAAATTTTGTTCAAAAAAAGATAAATCATTTTTATTTGCAATAACAATTTGAGGTAATTCTAATAAATTTGGATTAAAGTTTTTTAGTTCTTCTCTAATATCTTCAAAATCTTTAATTGGATCTTTGTTTTCTGACCCAAAGTCCACAATGTGTGCAATCACTCTACATCTCTCAATGTGTTTTAAAAACGTAATACCCAAACCTTTGCCTTGCGATGCCCCTTGTATCAATCCAGGCAAGTCTGCAGCTACAAAAGATCTATCTGCCGCTTTTACTAAACCTAATTGTGGAACAATTGTAGTGAATTCATAGTCACCTATTTTCGGAACTGCATTAGAAATTTTAAATAGTAATGTAGACTTACCTGCATTAGGCTTTCCAACAAAACCAACATCAGCCATGACTTTTAAAACTAAATTTAAATTAAACTTTTCTCCTGGATCTCCATTTTCACTAATTTTAGGAGCTTTATTTTTAGATGTTTTAAATTTAGTATTTCCACGGCCACCATTACCACCCCTTGCGATTAAATAATTGGATTGAGTGGTTACATCGCAAATTAATCTTTTACCAACAAAAACTTGCGTTCCTAAAGGCACGGGTATAAAAATATCTTTTCCAGAAGCTCCATATTTGTTTTTATTTGAACCATTTTGTCCATCATTGCCTTTAATAATTTTTAATGAATAAAAATTTAGCAATGTGTTAGAACCGGGGTCTCCTGTAAAAAAAATAGAACCACCTCTACCACCATCACCTCCATCTGGGCCGCCTTTATCGACATGCGCTTCCCTTCTAAATGCAATGGCTCCATTTCCTCCTTTCCCAGCTTGAACTTCAATATTAACTTGATCGATAAATTTCATTAATTATCCTTAAAATTTTCTATTTCTTTTGCCAAAATTTCTATTTTTTCAATAAAGATTGTATCTTCAAAATGCTTAGTTTTTTGTGCATTGTTTCACAATATAACCAAATAATTCACAAATATCTTATGAAATAAAAGATATTTAGGGACATAATCATCATATTCTTCTAAAAATATACTTTCTTGTTCCTTATTTAATCTACTAGATTCAATAAAATATGCAAGATCAAAATGTCTGTCACCTTTTGTAGCGTATTCCCAATCGATAAAAAAAATTTTATCCCTTGACGCAACCATATTCATCATTCATAGATCATTATGTAATGGTGTTGTTTTATCCATATTTTTTAAAATTTTACAAATCAACTTGTAATATTTGTTGATTGTAGGAATTTTAATATTTTTAGAATTTATTTCTTTTATATAGTATTTGACTCTAGCTGAATGATTAGATGGAGGAAATGATAATTTAGAATTATGAATTATTTTTAATTGTGAAGCAATTTTTTTTAAATTTGTTGTATTTATTTCAGGTTCTTGACCTTCAATTCAACTTCATTTAATATATTGAGAAGTTTCATCAATTAATTTTGGTACAAAATCAAATAAAGTAAGCTGTTTGTAATTTATTTTATGATTAAAATTATTGTATTTTTTTTCTTGAACAAAATTTTGACCATCTTTAAATGACTGATTAGTAAAACCTTTTAAAATTTTTTCCATATTTACTTATAAATTTTACTAATTTTTTTAAAGATTTCTGTATTTTTATTGCTAGGCATTTTATTTCCTAGCAAACAATATTAAGAAAAATTGTAAAAAAAGACAAAAAAATAAGAAAAAAAGTGGATTTTTTTACTTTTTTTCCATTTTTTAACTCATTTTTCAAAAAATCTTAAAATTAAAATGTGAAAAAGGAAATATTATGTCAAATACAAATTTATTAAAACAAGCTCTTTCAGATATTAAAAAAAAATTTGGAAAAGAATCTATTATGTTACTTGGTGAAAAACCCCCAATTGATACAGAAGTTGTTTCAAGTGGGAGCTTATCTATTGATAATGCGCTCGGAATTGGTGGTTTTCCTAAAGGTAGAATTATTGAAATTTATGGTCCCGAATCATCTGGTAAAACTACAATAAGTTTACATGCAATTGCTGAAGTCCAAAAACAAGGTGGAATTGCAGCTTTTATTGATGCGGAACATGCTATTGATCCCCAATATGCAAAAAATTTAGGAATTGATATTGATAATTTGATTTTATCTCAACCAGATTCGGGTGAACAAGCACTAGATATTGTCGATACATTAGTTAAAACTGGTGCCATAGATTTGGTTGTTGTAGATTCAGTGGCAGCTTTGGTTCCAATGGCAGAGTTGCAAGGTGAAATGAAAGATCAAGTTATTGGAGCACAAGCTCGCCTAATGTCTAAAGCTCTTAGAAAAATTACAGGATCATTAAATAAAAACGGAACTACTGTTATCTTTATTAACCAAATAAGAGAAAAAGTGGGGATAATTTTTGGAAATCCAGAAACCACACCTGGTGGTCGTGCTCTAAAATTTTATTCTTCCATTCGTCTAGATGTTAGAAAGCAACAACAAGTAACTCTAGGAAATGACATTACTGGGCACACCGTAAAAATCAAAGTAGTAAAAAACAAACTTGCAATACCTTTCAAAGTTGCTACTGTAGAAATAGTTTTTGCCAAAGGAATTTCTAAATCTGCAGAACTTGCCCAATTAGCAGAAGAAATGGGAATTGTAGAAAGAAAGGGCTCTTGATTTGCTTATAAAGATCAAAATATAGCGCAAGGAAAAACTAATTTAAGATTACTTTTGGAAAATAACGATAATTTATATAACGAACTAAAAACCCAAGTAGAAAATAAACTTAAAGAATCTAAAAACGAACAATAATTTAGTAAAATTTTTTACATGAGTAAAAAATTACAAGTATTTTTTTATTATTTATCATTAGTAATTGTTTTATCAACTCTTGTTGTTGTTATATATATGGCCTATATTATTCTAATAGGTAGAATTGATTGATATGCTTTTTCCATTATTTGTGTAGTTTATTTGTTAAATTTAATATTTAATTTATATATTATATTTCAAAAAAGACACTTTGATGCAAAAGCATCTTGGCTTGTAATTTTCTCTATAATTCCATTTATTGGCCATTTTTTTTATATTATTTATGGTAGAAGATATTTAAATAGAAAAAAAGCATCTCAATACTTTCGAGAGTATAAAAATTTTATAAACTCTAAAACTACTTTTAGCTCAACCAAAATCAATTATAACCTAAGTGAAAGTGAACAATTATTGTTCAATTACACTAAGACTAAATTTAATTCTCCTATATTAGATTTTAAATCAGAAATTTTTACTGATGGGCATTTGTTTTTTAATAGCTTTTTTGAAGATTTACAAAAAGCTAAAAAGTTTATTTTAATAGATACTTATATAATCAAAAATGATTTTATTTGATTTAAACTAAAAAATATTTTGATCAATAAGGCTAGAGAAGGTGTACAAATTAGAATAATTGTGGATTCTCTTGGCGCTTATTTCATTAAAAATAAACAATGGGGAAGTTTAAAAACCCATAATATTAAAATTATTTTTTTTAATATTATCAAATTTCCTTTTTTATCTGGAAATAATTTGTTTAGAAATCATCGAAAAGTTTACATTATAGATGGTGAAATAGTATACACTGGCGGTAATAATATAAGCGAAGAGTATGCTGGGTTTAATAAAAAATATGGTTATTGAATAGATTTCAATATAAAAATGACAGGATCTATTGTTCAAACATATTGTCAAAATTTTCGTTTTAGTTGACACAAGTGATCTCAACAAAATTTTGAAAAAAACATTGATTTTGATATAAATTTAGACAAAGACAATGTTTTATTACCAAATCAGAATTCTAGTAATGAGTATGGTGTAGTAGTTCAAAGTGGTCCAATTATTGAAGAAGCAATAATGGAAGGTTTTGTTTTAAAATTGCTATATAGTTCCACTAAAAAAGTTCAAGTCTTCACACCTTACTTTACTCCGACTCAAAAAATTTTAGATGCGTTTAAGGATATTTTAAATGCGAAAATTCAGGTGGAAATTTATATACCAGGGAAAAATGATAAAGGGTTCTTAAAACATTTTAACAATTATTTTTGTGAATCATTACAGAAAAAGGGAGCAAAAATTTTCTTTTTTAATGAAGTGTTTTATCATGGAAAAGCAATAATAATAGATGAGAAAATAGGGTTTATAGGAACTATAAATATGGATATTCGATCCATTTTTTCTCAATACGAAATTAACATTTTATTGACAGGAAATGTTGTAAATAATTATTTAAATTATATTCAATCTTTTAAGGATAAAAATATTATAGTAAAGCATACAAAACCAATAAAAGTTTTTTGACTTTATAAAATGCTTATTCCTATATTTAAACCATTAACTTAGATAAACTAAATTTGTAAATTAAAAAATATCTTTTTTATTTCTTCAATATCTTTATTTTCTAATAAATCAAATCGTGTACTTGAAATAATTCTATATTCTGAAATGATTTCTATAAATCCTTCATAAAAATCGTAATAATTAAATAAAATTATTCGATTTTTTTTATTTGATAAATTTATATGCAAAATTCCGGGAAATTTATATTGAGTTATAGGGTTAACAAAATAAATTACATACAAACCCGCATTGGGTCTTATGATATTTTTATTTCACTCAAAAAATAAATCTTTATCACAAAAAATATATGTTAAATAATTATGATTTAAATATAAATTTAAATTTTTAAATTGTCCAAAAATTAAATAGTTTTTTAAAATAGATGTAGACAACTTAACCTTGCCATCAATTTGATAGAAATCCACTATCTCTGTAGAAGGTATGTAATCTTTTAATTTTTTAGCATTTCAACTAGCTAACCTACCAAAATTATAATTTTTTCCTATTACAAAAGCACTAGCACCATATTGGACCAATAGATCAATAAAATCTTTTCCTTCTAGATTGACTATTTTTTCATCAAATTCAATAAGTAAAATATTTTCAATACCCGAGTTGGCAATCATTTGTAATCTAGATTTTAAATCAGAAAAAATTTTCCCATTATTTTTAGGTAAATCTTCTGGATTTGCAATAAGAACCAAAACAATAGGTTTGTTAAATTTTTTAGCGCTTTCTATAAGTTGAAAGTGACCTTTATGAAAAGACTCAAAAGCTCCTAAAACAAAAACCGAATTTTTAAATAAAGGTTTGGCTTTTAAAGAAAATTTAAAAATGTGACTCATTATTATTTAAGAATTTTAAGTTCTTTTATTTTTTTATAAACTCCGTTTTCAATAACATGATCTGCAATATCTTTAGCAACAGCTTTAACTTCTTTAATTCCATTAGACATGGCTACCCCGTAGCCTACATTAGCAATCATGTCAACGTCATTCTGACTATCTCCAAAAGCAATAATTTCTTCATTACTAATATTATTCATTTGTGCTAATTTGTAAAGAGTGTTGTATTTATTAATTCCTCTTGGAACAATAAAAAATCCCCATGATCAACGCGAACTAACATGAGCATCTATATTATTTTCTTCAACAAACCTCACAAAATCTCTTTGAATTTCACTTTCACTTCTTTCTTCATCGATAACAGTGACGATATGAACATCAGAAGAGTAATCAAATTCTTCCATTTTTTTCAATAAATGCAAGTGATCTTTAAGAAATTTAGAATTATAAACATCATAGTTAGAACTATAATAAATAAAATTTCTATTTGCAACAATAAATTTAATTTCCTGATTAATTAAAAAATTTATAATTTTTTTTAAATCATCAATATTTAGCAAACGCTCATAAATAATTTTTTTATCAGAAAATCTATAAATAAAACAACCGTTTCCGCCAATAAAATAATCTATAAATTTAGATTTAATTAACTCACCTATTGTGACTAAGTCGCGCCCTGTTACAAGTGCGGTAACTATATTTGATTTTTGTAATTCCGAAAACATAGTTTGTGTTTCTAATGAAAATTCTTTATGTCCAGAAGGTAAAATAGTATCATCAATATCTGTAGCAACAAGTTTAAATTTATTCATTTTACCTCAAAATTTTATTAATTATGTTACCAAATAATTTTTCTGTAATTATTAAGTTATTTTTAATTTTACCAATTCCTACAATTTTATCAGAATAAACTAGTAAAACTTCTTGTTCTTCTTGTGTGGTTCTAATTTGTTTACCATTAAATAAATTCATTAATTCTAATTTTGAAAGTTCCAAATAAGGTAAATCAATAAGCTCTAATGGATTAATATTTTTTTCAACAAAACTTTTGTCCATACCAGCTAATTCAACTCTTTCTAGACCTGTCATAATAGCGCCGCTTCTTAATAATTTACCCAAATCATTTACTAATGAACGAATATATGTGCCTCTTGAAACTTCAAAACTTATTGAGGTTTCTTGTTTAAATTCATTTCACTCTAGCAATTTTCATTCAAAAACTTGAATTGTAATTGGTTTTAAATTAATCTCATGATTAGATCTAGCTAATTCATAAGCTTTTTTGCCATTAATTTTTTTTGCTGAAAAAGCAGGAGGTAATTGTGAATTTTTAGAACACAATTCTAATAATTTTTCATTTAGAGTCTTTAAATTTACCGATTTACTATCTGAAAATATTTTTATATTACCTTCACTGTCAAAAGTATCTGAAATATAACCAAATTTAATTTTAGTTATATACTTTTTTTTACCTTTATCCAAGTATGGAATCAACTTAGTATCATCATCAGTTGCAACCATCATCAAGCCACTAGCCAATGGATCCAAAGTGCCTGTATGACCAATTTTTTTTATAAAATTATCTTTGGCAAATTGTTTTATAAATTTAAATGAACTAATTCCTGAAGGTTTATATAAAAGCTTAATCATTTCTTTGTGTAAAAATAAAAAAAATCAACAAATAGTTGATCCATTAAATAAATTTATTAAATGGTGCGCAAGAAGGGACTCGAACCCTTACGCCAAAAGCACTAGTGCCTAAAACTAGCGTGTCTCCCATTTCACCACTCGCGCAAACCTTAATTAAAAATGGTGCCATCTATAGGAATCGAACCTACGACCTTTCGCTTACAAGGCGACTGCTCTACCGAACTGAGCTAAGATGGCAAATGGTGGAAGATGAGGGGATCGAACCCACGACCCTCGCCTTGTAAGGGCGATGCTCTCCCAGCTGAGCTAATCTTCCTAAAATAATGGTGACCCGTACGGGACTCGAACCCGTGAATCCATGGATGAAAACCATGTGTGTTAACCGCTTCACCAACGGGCCTTATGGCGCCGATTGCGGGGATCGAACCTGCGACCAACTGGTTAACAGCCAGCTGCTCTACCGCTGAGCTAAATCGGCATATGAATATGTAATTACTAAGGCAAATTACATATTATAACAAAAATTTTATTTTTTTATTATTTTTTATTTATTTTGAATCATTTAATGCTTTAAAAGCAACAATTTTTCTACCATTATAGAAACCACAAAATAAACAAGTGTGATGTTGTTGTCTTTTGTTAGAACAATTTGAACATACTACTAAATTAGGTAATGCTAAACTATCATGTGTTCTACGTTTGTGTTTGCGTTGTTTAGAGGTTTTACGCTTTGGTACTATTGCCATAATTTTCCTTTTATATTATTTAATTATATTATAAATTGAATTAATTGGGGTTTCCATTAAAAGTCAAAACATAATTATAACACTAAAACCTAAAAATAATAAATATATTTTTATTTTTCTGCAAAAATACTATCTAATTTCACTATAGCATCACTTTCACAAATAACATGAAGTGTGACTTTAATTTTATTGTTTATAACAACTTTATCTTTTATAGAAATACTAAAAATATTTGGTATTTCGTTAATTTGTTTTAAATAACTTTCAATTGATTCATTTTGTTCTAAAGATAAGGTTATATCTCTTGTAAACATAGATCCATTTGTATAATCATTAAATTTAGTTAATGCTTGTTGAAAATTACTTAAAACAGTTAAATTAATTTCGCAATAAGTAATATTTGCCAATTTGTATTTAGGGTGTGGTTCCCCAATTCAACCTATTAATTGATCATCAAGATAGATAAAAGCAGATTTTCCAAAATGAAGGTGATTATTAGCTCTTTTAAATTCAAAATCGAACTTAAACAATGAAAATAATTTAGATTTTAAATCAAAAAAATCTAAATTACTAGAAGCAAGAATTAAAGTTTTTTGTTCTTGTGCAATAGACCCGATTTCAAAAAAATTAAATTGTGACAATTTTCTTTTTAAATTGTAGCTTGCTATTTTAGATAAGCTAATAGCTTGAGAGTAGCGGATTTCTGTAAATTCATTCGAAACAAATGTTTCTAATTTGTTTGTAACAAGTTCAAATGGATTGAATATATTTTCTTGCTCTGATACGAGCACAAATGTGTTTATTTCACTAAAACCTTGGGCAACTAGTTTTGATTTTAAATCACTTTCTTGATTAATAAGTATTGGGCGTTGAGATGGAATAGTTTTTTTTATGTTGTTATAACCATAAAAACGCATAAAATCTTCACAAAAATCCACAAAAAATTCAACATCATAGCGATAAAAAGGTGCTATAAAAAATCCTTGACCAATCTGAAAACCTATTTTTTTTAAAGATTCTAAAGTTTGTTTAATCCTTAATGGTTCTAATTTTTGACCTACAAATTTTTCTATATTTTCAATACTAAAATTAATTGAATTATTTTGAAATTCTTTTTCAAAATTAATAGGCACAGAAAAATTACTTAAATAAGAAGTTAAAAAATTCATAGCAAGTTTAGTTGTTCCTAAATTTATACCCTTACTTGATTGTTGTGCTCCAAAACTATTAATTTTTAACTTTCTAATATTATTTCTTATTAAGACAGAATCAAAAATTGGCAATAAAAACAAAAAAGAATCTGTATTTTCTAAAAGATTTGTTAATTCCTGGCTAGCAAAATTTAAGGTTGATGACCCATTTTTAATCGCTAATAACTCAACATTTGGTTCATTAGATTCTAAAGTAGCATTTACTATTTTAGCTTCAAGGGGTTTGCTGACTTGGTTTCTAGAATAAATTTGACAAGGTTGACCTGTATAAATAAGAACAAAATTAGCTAAATCTTGCACATTATCATGAAAAGAAATTCCTGATTTTAATAAAAGTAATTTATCAACAATTTCAAGATTAGGGTTACCTTTTACTTCTATTCCTTGTAAATGTGCGAATTCATTGCTAATTAAATTAATTTTAGATTCAAAAGTAGCTGATTTTTGTTTTAATGGTAAAGCAGTAGTGCCAAAATAGGCGGCAAGTTCAGTGGCCATAACTAAATATGAATTAGCATCTGCCCGATTAGATAAAATTTTAACTTCAATTAACTTGTCGGATAATTCGAAAAATTTTAGTGGATCTTCAAATAAATCTACTGGTCCAAAAGTGAAAATTCCATCTTGCTTTGATGTAAGAAGATGTTCGCCAAATCCTAGTTCTGAAAGCGAAACTAACATCCCTTCTGAGACAATACTTTGCATTTTTTTAGCTTCAAAAACCATTTTTCCATTTGTGGATCCGGGGATAAAAGCCATAATATAGTCACCCGCTTGAACATTGTTGGCTCTTGTTTGAATTATTCGGGGTTTGTCATAAAATTCAATATTACATACAAATAAATTATTTGCATTAGGGTTTTTTTCTACTGAATTAACTTTTCCGAACTTAATGCCTTGGATTTGGTTTAAAGGAGAAATAGATTCAACTTCAAAACCTAAATCATTTATTGCTCTAATAATTTCTTCATCGGAAAATAAAGATAAATTTGCTAGTTTTTTTAATCTTACTAAAGAAAAAATCATAAATATTCCTATCTAAAATTGTTTTAAAAAGCGCAAATCATTTTTGTAAAATTCACGAATATCAGTAATTCCGAACTTAATCATTGCCAGACGTTCAATTCCAATTCCAGCGGCTATAGCTTGCATTTCATTGGTATAACCCGCCATTTTAAGAACTTTTGGGTGCATCATTCCACATCCTAAAATCTCTATTCATTGATTATTGTAAAAAATATCAACTTCCAATGAAGGTTCAGTAAAAGGGAAAAATGAAGGTCTAAATCTGGTCTGCATTTTTTCTTCAAACACATAGTCCAACAAGGATTGAATAGTCCCCATCAAATCAGTTAAACTTAGGTTACCAACGGCAACTAAATCTAATTGACGAAACTGGTGAGAATGTGTTCTATCCTCTTCATCATTTCTAAAAACTTTTCCAATAGTGAATTGAGCGAAAGGTTGATTTTGATTTTTTTCCAACTCACGAGCACTTACACCCGTGTTGTGAGTTCTTAAAAGCAAGTTTTTATTAAAATATAAACTATCTTGCATTTGACGAGCTGGGTGATTTTTAGCAATATTTAAACGTTCAAAGTTGTATTCATCAGTTTCAATTTCACTTGCTTGAACCTCATAGTAACCGTGACTAATGAGTCAAAAACGTAATTTATTTTCAATTAATGACAGTGGGTGTAAACCACTTTGTAAAGTATTGGAAAAACTATGAATATCTAATCATTCATTGCTAATTTTAGCTTCAATTTGTGCTTCCTCAATTTTTTTAGCAGCCTGGTTAAAAAATATTTCAGCTTTATTTTTAAGTTCACTAATTTGTTTACCTAACTCACGTTTCTCTTCTGGTGATGCTGTTTTTAATTGTAATTGTAATTTAGCTAAAAAACTATCTTTTCCAAAAAATTGATTTTTAGCTAGCTTTAAATCCTCTAAATTCTCAATTTTTGTTTCACTAAAAAATTTTTGAATATCCATGATTCTCCTTTAAAAATAATATTTTAATATTTAAAATTACAAAATTACTTTATTTTAATAGTAATTTTAAATATTGACCAGTAAATGAATTATCATTTTTAGCAACAGCTTCAGGGGTTCCTTTGGCAACAATGCGCCCACCCCCTTGTCCTCCAGTTGGGCCCAAATCAATTATATAATCAGCAACTTTAATCATATCAAGATTATGCTCAATAACAACAACACTATCACCATTGTCTACAATTCTATTTAAAACATTTATTAAATTGGCGACATCATAGCTATGTAATCCAGTGGTTGGTTCATCTAAAACAAAAAGTGACTTTCCTGTTGGTTTTTTTTGTAAATATGTTGCTAATTTTATACGTTGAGCTTCTCCACCTGAAAGTGTGGTGGCTGATTGACCAAGACTAATGTATGACAAACCTACATCAATTAAAGTTTGTAATTTTTCCTTTATTTTTACACGATTTGCAAAAAATTCATAAGCTTGCTCAATAGACATTTCTAAAACATCTGCAATAGATTTTCCCTTGTATTTAATTTCTAAAACTTCTTGTTGATAGCGCTTACCATTGCAATGATCACACAAAACATAAATGTCTGGCATAAAATACATTTCGATTTTAATTTGACCGTCACCCTGACATTTGTCGCAACGCCCATGTGGTAAATTGAATGAAAATTTACCTTTAATGTATCCACGAGCACGAGCCTCTTCTGTGGCTGCAAATACATCTCGAATTTCATCAAAAACTCCTGTATAAGTTGCTGGATTTGAACGCGGAGTTCGTCCTATAGGTGATTGAGAAACTGAGACAATTTTGTCTAAATTGTAAATTCCTTTAATGTTTTTGCATTCACCAACTTTTACTTGAGTTCCGTGCAGTTCTTTTGAAACACCTTTGACTAAAATTTCATTGACAAGGGATGATTTTCCAGAACCTGAAACACCAGTGACAACAACGAATTTACCAAGTGGAATATCTACACTTAAATTCTTAAGATTGTTTTCTTTTGCGCCTTCAATAATTATGTGTTGTCCATTGCCTGGGCGACGAATTTTGGGAACTTTTATTTCGCGTTTTCCACTTAAAAATTGTCCTGTTAATGATTCGGATGCATCTTTAATAGCTTGCAAGTCACCTTGAGCAATCAAACGACCGCCTTGTTCTCCAGCAAATGGTCCAATATCAATGATATGATCAGCGGCTAAAATTGTTTCTTCATCATGTTCAACAACAATCAACGTATTTCCAATTTCAACCATTTGCTTTAATGAATCAATCAATTTTTGATTATCTTTTTGGTGCAAACCAATTGAAGGCTCATCTAAAACGTAGAGAACACCTGTGAGTTTGGATCCAATTTGACTAGCTAATTTAATCCGTTGAGACTCCCCACCTGATAGTGTTGCAGCACCTCGATTTAATGATAAATAATCTAAGCCTACATTTTTTAAAAATGATAAACGGGTTTGTATTTCATCTAAAATGGTTTTAGAAACTTTGGTTTCAAAATCATTTAATTTCAATTTTTCAAAAAAATCCAAGGTTTCTTCAATAGATAAATTTCCAAGTTCAAAAATGTTGTAATCTTTTATTTTTACAGAAAGTGCATATTCATTTAAACGAGAACCATGACAACTTTGACATGGAAATTCAGACATAAATTTTTTGTATCAAGCCCTTAATTCTTCACTACTAGTTTCTAAGTATTTACGTTCAATTCTGGTTAAAATACCTGGAATAGGCCTTGAAAATGTGTGTTTTTTACCACTTTCTGAATATAAAGTGTAATTTATGTCTTCATTTGTCCCATATTTAATTATTTTTTTAGCCGCTGAACTAAGTTCGCTAATTGGAACTGATTTATCAATATTGTGTAAATTTAGAAGAACTTCAAATTCTTGCCATTCAATAGATTTTGTGTTTATAGATTTTCCAAAATAACGCAGTCCACCTTGTTCAATAGAAAAGTGTTTCTCAGGAGCAACTAAATCAAAATCAGCTTCTAATTTTGTTCCAAGCCCCTTACAAACTGAACACATCCCATAAGGTGAATTAAATGAAAAGAGACGATTTTCAATTGGTGGCATATTAAAATCACCCTCTTCACATGCCTGTAATTTAGAAAATCTAATACTATGATGACCTACAAAATCAACAATTGCAACACCTTTACCTTGCTCAAAAGCCAAATCTAACGCTGCTGTGATTCTTTGCTGATCATTGCGGTCTAAAACGGTTCTATCAATCACTAACTCAATAGTGTGTTTTTGATTTTTTGCAAGATTAATTTCATCTTGTAAGTAGTAAAAATTACCATCAATTTTGACTCTAACAAAACCTTCCGCACGTAATCGCTCAATTAAATTTTGATGTGTTCCTTTTTCTGACTCCACAATTGGAGCTAAAATAATAACCTTAGTATTTATTGGAAACGAAAAAATTGTGTCTAAAATAGTTGCTATTTTTTGTGCTGTAATTTCTTTTTTGTGAGTTGGACAAAAAGGTTTACCTATTTTTGAAAATAATAAACGAATATAATCATAAATTTCAGTTACAGTTCCTACTGTCGATCTTGGATTATTGTGTGTTGTTTTTTGTTCAATTGAAATTGCTGGAGCAAGTCCATAAATTCCTTCAACACTTGGTTTTTTTGTGCCACCCAAAAATTGACGAGCATAAGAACTCAGCGAATTGATATAACGACGTTTGCCTTCTTCGTAAATAGTTCCAAAAGCTAATGATGATTTACCAGAACCTGAAACACCTGTTACTAAAACCAACTTATTTTTTGGAATAACTAAATCTAGATTTTTTAAATTATTTTCTTTAGCACCATGAATATAAATAAAATTATGAGTGTCTTTGTGCTCCACTTCCTTCTCCTTTAATTTCATTTACTTTGGTTTTTCTTTGTTTGTCTTTAAATTTAGTTCTAAATTTATGTCTTGATGGTTTAGCTTTTTCTTTATATTCAGAGTCATCCATCCTATCTTGTTTAACTTGACTTTTTTTTCTAAACTTATTATTTTTTAGTTTAGGTTTAGATTTAAAGTCTTTATTTTCAATGCTTTTTATAGGTTCTTGACTGTTTTGATATTCTTTTAAAAAATCATAGTTTTCATCTACAAACACAATTGAAGATAAAATTGCTGGTTTACGTCTTCTTTCTTTATAAAAGAAAGTTTGCAACCTGTTTTTGATTAATTGTTTAATTTGTGGAATACTATAACTTTCTTTATTTTTAAGTAAAAATAAAACTGATGAATGAACCAACCTTCTGATTTCATTGATTAAATCAGTTGAGTGTTTAACAACATAAGCTCCACGTGAAATAATACGTATTCTTCCTGCAATTGTATTTTTTTCTTTATTGATAGGTACTAAAACATACACAAAACCATTTTCACGCATTGATTCTCGTTCATTAATAATGCGAGTGTTTTCTTTTGAAATAATTTCACCATCAATATAAATTGGCTCACAAGGTACAAAAGTTTTTGTGGGGCTAATTTCACCTTTAATCATTTGAAAAACTTGCCCATTTTGTGGAATATAAATATTTTTAGGATCAACTCCACACTCAATAGCTGTTTGTTTATGTGATAAACACATCCTATATTCGCCATGGTAAGGAAAAAAATATTTAGGTTTTGTAAATCTAAATATTTTTTCATGCTCTTCTTTATATGCATGACCCGAAGTATGCAAGTAACCATCAGGACCATTTTCTTTAATAATTGCATTTAATTTATAAAGTCTATTAATTAAATGTTCGATTTTAATTTTGTTTCCAGGAATTGGTGAAGATGAAAAAATAACTAAATCTTTAGATTCTATAGACACTTTTGGATGTTTTTTATTGGACATTCTATCAAGAGCTGCCAATTGCTCACCTTGACTCCCTGTAGTTAAAATTAGCAATTCATTTGAATCATATTGTTTTAAATCTTTTTGAGCAAAATATTCATCTGGAATTTGAATATAACCTATTTTACGCCCTATATTTACCCCATTAACCATAGAACGACCAAACATCACTATTTTTTTATTAAGTTTGATACCTAGTTCCATGATGGCTTTGATTCTAGTTAAATTAGAAGCAAATGCAGTAACAATAATTTTTTTAGTGGCTGCCCGCATATGCATTTCTATATCAGCTAAAATATCACGTTCAGATGGTGAATGTGAAGGTCTCATAGCATTTGTGGAGTCAGAAAATAGTAGAGTTAATCTGTCATTTCCAATTTCTTTCAAACGATCAAAATCTGTATAATTTCCTATAGGTGTATAATCAAAACGAAAATCACCAGTACACATAATTGATCCATGAGCTGACTTAACTCTAACTCCAAAAGCATCTGGAATTGAGTGTTGCGCTGTTCAAAAATCAACAGTTAATGTATTAAATTGAAACACATCATCTTTTTGAATTTCAATAAATTCAATATTAGTACGAATTTTTTGCTCAGCAAATTTAGCTCTTAAATATTCTGCAGCAATTCTTGGTGCATATATGGTTGGAATGTGAACTTGTTGAACAAGATAGACTATTCCACCAATATGGTCTTCATGACCATGTGTAATAAAAATTCCTCGAATTTTATGTTCATTAGCTTTTAAATACTCATAATTTGGAACCATTCCTTTGATTCCTGTAGCAAAAATATTAGCAAATTTAATACCCGCATCAATAATGACAATATCATTGTCATCTTCGATTACAAGTGTTGATTTTCCAATTTCTTGCATACCACCAAGCCCGAAAAAACGAGTAGGGTTAAGTGTTGATGCCATAAATATCCATTCTTTTATATAGTTGTGTTTTTAATACAACTAGAATATTAATTATTAATGATTGTTTGAAATATATAATTTTTTACAAATTATACTAAAATTATTGAAGCAAATACTAAAACATTTAAAAAATAAAAATATTTTTATGTTTTAAAATAATAGTAATTTATTACACAAATTATTTTAAATTCATATTAATATTGTAATACAAAATAAAACACATTTAAGTAAAGTAATAATTGATGTGTTTGAAAAATATTTATTTTTTTCTTAAAATAAAAGCAGCACTTATAAGTGATTTTTCGTATTTAATTTCATCAGGATAGCTTTTAACAAGTAAATCTTCAAGTTCAGTTGCTAAAGCCCCACTACCTTGACCTGTAACAATTTCAATTTCATGCTTAGAGGGATTATTTAAAAATTCTTTAATTATATTTGGAACAATTCTATTTAAATCTTGAGTATCTTTACCATGAAAGTCAAAACGTGAATTGTTATAATTCAAACTAAAGTTTAAATTATAGTTTAAATCATATTGGTTGTCTGATATCGATTTAAAAGACAATTCTTTTTCTCATTCTTCAAAAGTTTTGTTTGTTGAATTTATAAATCTTGTTTTTTTATTTTTCATTTTGACATCCTCTACAAAAGTAGGTTCCTCTTCCATTAATTGTTGTTTTTTCTATTATATTGTGACAAGTCGGGCAAGGTTGATCTTTTTTAGTATGAACCTTTAAAAAATTTTGAAACAAACCTTCTTTAGAATCTAGAGATGTGTATGAATTTATACTAGAACCTCCCAATTTTATAGATTCGTTTAAAATTTTTTGGCTATTTTTTAAGATTTCATGTGCCTTGTTTCTGTTAATTGTATTAGCTGGTACTCAAGGCAAAATTTTAGATGCAAATAGTACTTCGTCTACATAAATATTTCCAAGGCCGCTAATTAAACTTTGATCTAATAAAGTGGTTTTTATTGCTCTTTTTATTTTAGATAATTTAAAATAAAAAGTTTCAAAATCGATATCAAAAGGTTCGGCAGCCACATTAATAAGCGGTTTAGTTGTGTACAAATTGTCTAAATTTCTTAAATGAAAAGTCCCAAATTGT
Source organism: Mesomycoplasma sp. (assembly GCF_056854695.1). Lineage (NCBI taxonomy): Bacteria > Bacillati > Mycoplasmatota > Mycoplasmoidales > Metamycoplasmataceae > Mesomycoplasma > Mesomycoplasma sp. The sequence continues at coordinate 11,836 of NZ_JBXGGF010000004.1, read as the reverse complement.
CTTGCATCGTTATAAATTAAAACACTTTTGTCTAAAAACTCGAAAAAGATATAATCATGCTTTTGACCCATATGTTTTTGATTAGTAAAATATTTCCCACTCATTCTAAGATGAGAAATGATAACTTTGTTATTATTTAAAAATATTAAAATATGCTTGGCTTTGTTCGTTACTTTTGTAATAGTAGCATTTTCTATTTCATTAGCAAAATTTTCAACTGAAATTTCTTTTATAAATTTAGTATTTTTGGCCTTAAATTTTACAATTTGTTTATTACTAATGTGTTTGTGCAATTCATTAGCTACAGTGACAACTTCTGGTAATTCTGGCATTATTTATCTAACTCGTCAATTCGTTCTTGGTGTCTTCCGCCTTCATATTCACTTTTTAAGAATTCTTCAATAAAAGCAAAATTATCTACATTAGTCGAAAAACGCGCAGATAGAGCAAGAGCATTTGCATTATTATGCGCCTTAGCCAAATAAGCATCATTCACACTTGTTACACGTGCAGCTCTAATGTGTTTAAAGCGGTTTAAAGCATATGACATGCCAAGACCTGTACCGCAAATAGCAATTCCAATATTGTCTGGATTTTTCAGTAAATGATGTGCTAATTTTTTACCATAAACAGTATATGAAACTCTTGATTCATCAAAAGGACCTAAATCTTCGATTTTATAACCTTTTTTTCTCAAAAAATCTATAATTTCTCGTTTTCTTTCAAACCCTGCATGGTCTGATGCTAGTGCAATTGTTGTTTTCATATTCACCGTCTTTATTAAAAAACTTATTTAATAAATTTATCTAAATTAGAGAAACTAACTTGTCTACAAATATAATAAATAGATTCTGACAAGGTTGGGTGAGTATATGCGCTTTTTTGCAAATCGAAAATAGTTAAACCGGCACTCATAGCTAGTGCTAGTTGATTAATTAAAAGCGAAGCGTTATCTAAAAATATATAAGCACCTAAAAGTTTAAAATCAACGGTTGAAAATAAAATTTTAATAAATCCTGTTTGAAAATTATTTTCAGCATGAGCTCTTGGTAAGTTAGCTGCTGGAATTTTAATAGCTTGATATTGTATATTATCTTTTTTAAGTTGCTCTTCACTTTTTCCCAAACCTGCAATTTCTGTAGATGTGTAAATGGTTCAAGGAATTTGAGAAACATTAAATATTTCATTAGAAGTTCCAGTAAGAATGTGTTTTGCAATAATGTCACCATGTTTGTATGCCACAGTTGAAAGCATTAACTTTCCTGTCACATCACCTAAAGCGTAGATATGGGGTTTAGAAGTTTGAAAAAAATCATTTACTTCAATAAAACCGTTTGAATTTAGACTTAATCCAAGTTTTTCAAAACTTTCATTATTTGGAATTCTTCCCACGGCAATTAAAATATTTTTTGTTTTATGTTCAAAAATTTCACCATTTTCTTCTAACAGAAGAGCACCATTTTTATATTCTATAACTTTAGTGTTTTCATATAACCTAATTTGTTTTTCCTTTAAAAATGTAGTTGCTGCTTCATTAATAGAATTATCAAATCTTCCAAAAACTTTAGAAGAACCTTCAATAATTGTAATTTTTTTGTTAAACACATTAAAAAAATTAGCAAATTCCAATGAAATAGGCCCTCCACCAATAATGGTTAGTTCATCAAAATTTATTTTTCCTAAAATTAAATCATCTGAAGTGAAAATATTGACATCTTCTTCACCTTGAATTTTAATAACTCTTGATCTTGAACCTGTTGCTAATACCAGTTTTTCAAACTCAATAATTTTTCCACTTTTAGTACTAATGTGGTGATCATCAACTACTTCTGCTTTTTCTTCAAAAATAGTTACACCTGAAGCTATTAAAGTGTTCTTAATAGAATTTTGTAATTTAGCACTATTGGCTTTAACATTTTTAAAAATTACATCAAAATGAAATATAGATGAAGAACTAATTCCATATTTTTTACTTTCATTTATTAAATTTTGAACTTTGGCTGACTTTAAAAGTGTTTTTGTAGGTATACAACCTCAGTTAACACAAGTTCCACCAAAATTTTTTTCTTCAAAAAGCGCTACTTTTTTCCCACTTTTTCCTAAAATAGCAGCAAGAGAATATCCACCTGGACCCGCTCCTATAATTGCAACATCAAATTTATTCATTGTTTCTCCTTTTGTTTTTAAATTTAGTATTAATTTTATCATTTTTCTTTTAAATTAATCTAAGTAAAAAGTAATAAATTTAAAATGAATTATTTTAAAAAATTCAATAAATTTATAGTCCTTTATTAGCAAAATGCTTTAAAACTATGGACATTAACTCTTCGTTGTGTTTATTTAAACTGGAAATCTGTTGAAGCTCTTTGTTTGAAAAAGTAGGCATATTAATTTCTTGAACTCCATCCAAATTTAGTTTCATAGGTAAAGAAAAATAGCAATTTTTTAAGTAATCTACTTTTGTGTTTTTAACATTTAAAACAAAATTTGCATTTTCATTATTAATTATACTTTTTATAATTCTTGTTATTCCAAAAGCAGATGATCAATTGCAATGTTTTTTTAGCATCTCAATGTATTCAGTTTTGCTATTTATATCGTATGTATTTTTATCTAGATCAAGAGAAGAACTTGAAAATGATGTATATTTTAAAAGTAAATCTTGCAAAGCTAAAAAACTATTATTTGAATCACCAACAGCATATGCATCATAATTAAATTTATCGATTTTTTCAGATAATAAATTATTAAATCTTATAGTTTCAACGTATGTTCCAAGACCAATAATTTTTTGAGAAACCAAACCACTTACTTGTTCAAACACTTGACACATTAATGAATTGGGACTTGTTAAAATAAAAGCTAAACCATTAAAATTACTTTTTCTAACTTGATAACCTATTTGATACATAATTTCTGAATTTTCTATAGCCGTGTCTTTAGATGACATCCCTGGAAAAAAACGAGTTTTAGCATCAATAAGCAAAATATGAGCATCCTTTAATTCACGATAATCCCCATGTTTTACAGATGAAAAACTTGATTTAAGTGCAAAAGTATCTTCAAAATCATTTATGTGTGCTTCTACAATTTTGTGATCATTATCTATGATAACAAAGTCAACATTTAAATTGTCATTTAAAAAATTATTAACAATTGTCATTGATCGAAGTGAGGCACCTATCACACCTATTTTAATTTTCATAAATTTTCCTTTATTTCATTTAGTTTGTGTTAAAATTTTAGCAAATTTATTTTATTTGCTTATTCATATTCAAAAAAGCAAAGTAGAAGAGGCAATTTTGCAACAGCAAAGTAATACCTTTATTTTTCAAAAAAATTATTATTTTAAATTATTATTAAAACTCACTCTTAAGAAAAAAGCCATTTATGTAATTGGTATTGTTTTACTATTAATGACTATTTTTTTAGCGATAATGTCAAAAGTTTATGCAAATCAAAGCAACTTTAGCTTATTTTCATTTGTTAACCTTTTTGTCAGTTTGTCACTTACAATAATATTGGCTTCTTACTTATTTCTTGTAATTTTTAAAGATTTATCTAGTCAAAGTATTGATATAATTGCTTTTACAAAACCTTATAATCGTAAGTATTTTATTGCTACAAAAATTCTTTTTTTAATATTTTCAGCATTTGCTTGGTCTATTGTTTTCTATATAAGTTCATTAATTTTTTATTTAATTAATTTCACTTTATCTAAAGAAGCACCTTACTTTTTTATTTGAGCATTTTTTAGTCCTTTTTTTGCTTTTCTAATTTTTGGTTCAATCACAGCATTAATTAGTATTAAATTTAGTGGAAAAATTGCTTTAGCAAGCACTTTGATTAGTTTTAGTCCTTTTGTTTTGTTAGGATCTGCTAGTGCATTTAGTTCAACATCTACTACTGATCGCTTTGCAAGAATTTTGAATTTAGAAAATGCACCATATGATTCAAACACTATAGTTGATGTTGAAAAATTTTATTTAAATGACAACAAAGATCATTTTTTTATAATTCCAAAAAATGTAGACAATTACAAATTCTCAGATCGTCAAACTAGATATATTGGCCAAGCTTGAAATGATAGTACTTCAGCACCTCAATTATGACAAACAGCATCTTATCTTTTATTGTCTTATCAATTTATTAATGCTTTTGATAAAAAAGACAATGACGCATTAGTTAATGCTATTGCTCAGCCAAAAAGTAATTTAAAAAATTTTCTTTACTACAATAATTTAGATAGCAAAGAAAATGCTTATTTTATTGAAACAACTCCAAACTTACCTCTTTATAAAGATGGTGAGAATAAAAGCATATATTTAGTTCCTGGTGCTTTAAAAAATGAAAGTCATTTTGTAAATGAAAATGGCAATGACCTTGTAGATGATAATTTAGCAAATCGTCAAATTATTTATGCAAATGAGCATGCTACTGATTTTAATATTGATTTACCTGAAGATTCACAAACTATTGGAGCATCATCCCTATTAGTAGGTAAATTAAAATGAAGTTTGTTTAAAAATCTTTTAGAATCAAATATTTTTGGTAATTATGCTAAACATTTTTTTGACAAAATTGACAAAAAGTCTTCTCGAGAAGAAATTCTTGAAAAAATTTCAAATGTAATTTCAGAAGATACAACACTTTTAAATTTAAATGACCCTAACTCTGCAATTTTAAATCCTATTGTAAATACACAAAAAATTCAAAGTGAAACACAAAGAAAAATTTATTTGGGTCTTGGATTAATTTATTGATTGTATTTTAATAATCCTTATTCACAAATATTACAAACTATTTTAAAAGATAGTGATACAGGTTTTTTTGATCCACAACAAATTGATTTAAAAATTGATAATTCAACTTATAAAATTGGTGGTTATTCAAGTTATGCTGCGCAACAAAGAGTTAGCGAAAAAACAAGGCGTGTAATTACCAGATTCAGCTTAACAAATAGTGATAATTTTGCTTTCCAACCTGTGAGTCAAATTATAGAGGTTAAAGTTGGACAAAAAGTAGTTGTAAAAGGTGTCTATCCTATCATTTGATTATTAACTAGTTCAATATTGTTATATTTTATTTTTAGACTTTATTCAAAAAAGGATTATAGATAATGTCCAGTGTTATTTTAAAAATCGAAAATTTAACCAAAATTTATCCAAAAAGCGAACGAGGGGTAAGTGGTGTTTCTTTCGAAGTAAACAAAGGTGAAATTCACGCATTTATAGGTGAAAATGGTGCCGGTAAAACCACAATAATCAAGTGCATTGTAGATGCTTACCAAAGTTTTGATGGTTCAATTTTAATTAAAAATTATTCAAACAAAACTCCTAATGCTAAAAAATTTATTGGCTATGTTCCTGAAAATAGCATTTTTCCAAAAGAAATAACTAGCTATGAATTCTTGTATGAATTTGCATTACTTTCTGGTGTATCTGCTGAATTAGCCAAGGAAAGAATTGATTCATACATTAAACTTTTAAAAATTGAAGACCTAGCAAATTTGAAACCATACAATTTTTCTTCTGGTCAAAAACGCAAAATTATGCTTGTTCAATCTTTGATTCATAATCCTGAACTAATAATTTTGGACGAACCCTTTTCAAACTTAGATCCTTCAGCTCGTAATGAATTTTTATCCATTATTAATATTTTAAAATTAGAAGGTAAAACTATTTTTTTATCTACACACAACTTAGAAGAAGTAAATAAAGTTTGTGATAGTTTGACTTTAATTAACAAAGGACAAATTTATTATAACGGTCCTAAAAAACAAGACTTAAATGAGATTTATGAAAAATATGTTTTAAAAAACAAAGAAGAGTTTACAAATGAAGAGTAGTAAGAAATTTTTATTTTTTTTACCGCTAATCTTGAGTGGTGCTGCATTAATATCTTGTACACAAGTTTATGAGTTTTACAAACAAGATAAAAAAACAAATAAATCTCCTAAGTTTTTTACAAATGATGATTATAAAAGTTTATTTGACTCTATTTATTCTAATAACAACTCAATTAGAAAAAATAAACTAATTGAACAATTAAATGTGGACCCTATAAAAGCTGAAGTAGAATTAAAATATTCTTTAGCCATTTCTAGACCATTTTTCCCAAGACAGGAACCAAATGGTTATTCTACATTAGTGAAAGATTCTAATTACACTGTGAATAATTATTTAACTAAATATTGATTTTTTTTGTTAAATAATATTGATAAAATTAGTTTTGTTTATAATCCATACACAACAAGATTGGATAAATACAGAGCAACTAATGGTTCTCCCGATTACATAAAAACCGCTCTTGCAAATGGGACAAAATTAGAAAAAGAAGCTGAATCTGCTCAAACAATAATTAGAATTAAAAACAAAAATTTTCAATTTATAAAAATTGACAAAGATCAAACTTTATTACCTGGTAGTGCCACTTATTACCTTATTTTTGATGGTAATAAATTTATAAGATTGACAACTTTTGCAGATGATGAGGGGCAACCTCAAGTAAGGTTAGACTATAACCTATTTTTATTAAATAAATCAGACAAAAACCCTGATCCTTTTTTATTTGCAAACGAAATTGAAACTTGAATTAATAAAAAAGAACAAGATCATTTGAAAGAGAAAATTAATGAGAAAAAAAGTGATTTAGAAGACAATTTTAACGATATTAAAGAAGATTTGAATTCAAAAATATCTAAATTACAAAATGAGTTAAACGAGCTAGACAATAAAATAGATGAGTCTGATTCCTCTGATTCCGATAGCACGACCCAAGAAGAATCCAATCATTCTAATGATCACAATAGCGAATCTAACACCTCACCTCAAAAAAGTAATGATTCTAGTGGTGATAGTAGTGATGATGAAAATGAAGATGATGAAGATGACAACTCAGAATCTAATCCTGAATTAGATCAAAAAAGACAAGAATGGCTTAAAAAAATAACTAGTAGAAAATTGACATTTGGAGAAGGTCTAGATCTTTCAGCAAAAAGTGAGAATGGAACAAAACCTGTTGAATCTACACCAAATCTCGATTCAAATGATGAACAAAAAAAAGAATTTTATAATTCTCAAATTAAAAGCCTTCAATCTGAACTTGAGCAAAAAACAACTCAATATGAAAAAGATTTAAAACAAGTTGATCAACTAGCTACTCAAGATTTTGTAGCCGAAAAAAAACAAATAAATGAATCTAACTTTTTTACAGATATCACAAGCGATATTGCTCAACTAAATACTAGTTTTGAGTTTGCCAAATATAGCTTAGCCTCAATAGACATCGAACCAATACAACAAAGTTTTCAAAAACATAACAAAAACAATCCAAATACACACTTAAATAGAAGTCAAAATGATTATTATTATCAATTTTTTAAAAAATATATTGACCCTTCTTTAAATGTAACAACAAATGAAGAAACACCTGATGAAAGAGAAACTAAAAATATTTTCAACTATATACTAGAGTTGGCTTGGGGGCACAATGAAGCAGGTAAAGTTGAATTTTTAAATCAACAAAATAACCCTGAACACATTGAACAACTTGAAAAAAAATGAAAAAAAATTAGTGATAGTTTGGGAAGTTCTGAGAATATAGATCCTGATACTTATAAATTGTATGAAAGTTTTGTAAGAGAGAATTGATATTTTATTTTACAAAGGATTGGAAAACTAGAACTGGTGTTTAAAAATTGATTTAGTTTCCCTGATAAAGAGTACAACGGACAAATAGTTAGTCATTCTAAAGAATTTAAAAAAGAAGTTGCTGAAAAGGACCCAATTCCTGGTGCCATTGTTTATGCGAACTCAAATTTAGAAAGCATTTCCGAAGGTGACACTTCTAAGTTAGCTGATAATTTTAGAGACTTATATATTTTAAAACAAAATTCTTTAATAAATATTCGTATCGACACTGCTGGTGATAATCCTAAAATTACACTAAACCCTTTAATTTTATATTTTCAAAAACCAAGAAGTAAAATTTCTGTAAAAGTTTTGACTGAAATTTTTCACCAAGCCTTATATCATTATTCACAAAAAGCTTATGATAGTTTTGAAAAAGATTTTGTCAAAAAATTCCGTTATGGTTTACCTGCTCAAATGGTTCTAAAGGAGCGAAATGAAAAAGATAGTTAAAAAAATGTCTATTTTTAGTGTTTTTGGAGGTTTTGCTCTTGTTAGTTGTGGGCAAACTAGTGCAATAACAAATTTATCTTATTATGAAAGTTTTGTCCAAAAACCTAATGATTTTCAAAATTTTTTAGATAACCAACCTATTCAAGAACTTCTTAATTTTGTTTTTGAAAATCCGGATAGCAAAAAACAATATATTAATAAAACACAAAATATAAAAAGTGATATCTATAAAAATGAATTAAATTTCAATTTAATATATTACAATACCATTAACAATCAAAGTGATGCGCCAATTGCTGATTTGTTTAGTGAACAACAAAATAATCAACCTATTTTGTATCAAGAAGCCAAAGATAATTATAGCCAATTATTTAACTTAAATTGATTATGATTTCTAGCACATTTAAATCAAGCAATTTTCATTAGAGCCTTGGGTGTTAATGATCAGTTTAGACGTTTAGAAGAAGACTCTAACTTAAGACTGCAAGATAACGCTTTAGCAAATGGTTTTTACCAACCAACAAACAGTGTTTTTAAAGATATTATTATTGTTAAAGGTCAAGAACAGAACGATACCCAAGAATACAAAGCTTTTTTGCTAAATCAAGATAATTTTGTTTTTGAATTTGACATATCTAAAAAAATACAAAATAATAAAATTGTAAGCACAACAGTAAAATTAAGTCCCTGAATTAAAGTGTTTCCTAAAATTTTAGACTTTAAAAATTTGCATTTTCCTTTTTCTGAATTTGTTAGAATGGAAACTAATTTTAATATTGGCGAAGGAAAAGCAAATAATGTTTCTCAAGTAGAAAAATCAATTTTTGAAGAAAATTTGGGTGGTGATCCTTTCTTTTATACATTAATTAATTTTAAAAAATAAAAAAATGATTAAAATTTACTGCTGAATTTATTGATTTTTATGAAAACTAAATTTAAATATTTTATTTTAGGATCAATTATTGTTATATCTTTTTTGTCATTATCTATTTCTATCCCTTTGGTTTTAAAACAAAATAAGAATTTAAGAACAATTGTTCCAGAACCACATTTATTTTATAAATATAATTCTGATATTAATCAAAATCAGTCTAATACTCAAATTATTGAACAAAAATTTTTAAGTCACAATAAAAATCAAATATTTGTTTTACCTGACCAAGGTGCTGATTTAAGATATTTTGAAATAAATCAAATTTTAAATATTGCATCTAATTTAAAAAAAGAAAATATTATTCAAAATTTAAAATCTAAAATTTATAATATTCCAAATTTAGAATTTGTTTCTATTTTAAATTTACCTTATTACTTAAATATCGCTTTCACTCTTAATTTAAATATAAATATAGACGAAATAAAAAAATATTTATTAAAATACACTAAAATCATTGACAATCATAGATTTTTGATTGTCAATGAAGACGAGAATGTTAATCTCACTTTTATTTGAAATTTATATTATGTTTTTAATAAACACAATATAAATTTTGAATCTAATTTTTTTTCATTAAAATGACAAATTCAAAAAGAAGTGCAGAATTTTCAATTTGATTTCAACGCTAAAGATGGAATTTCTAGTTGAAATAGTGGAAATAATTTATTGGCACTTTTAAAATATTTTAATAATATTAAAATTAGTGAAAGCAAAAAAGAAGAAATTCAAACTTGAATAAAAAAATGATCTGATTTTTATAGAAACGAAAACAAACATTCAATTGATGAAGCTGAATTTTATTATTGAAGTGAAAAATTCAACAAAATTAATTTAAGCAAAAAAGAGGAAATTATAAATTTTTTAAAATCTATAATTAAAAATCAAAAAAATATTTCATTATTAAATATAAACTCCATTACTGAAATCTTAAAAAATTATCTAAATAAGATAGATTCAAATTATATTGAAATTATAGAAAGTAAAACGCAGCTTTTTTTAAATGATAATTTAGCTTTTTATCCTATCAGTATTAAAAACACTTTTTTTGCATATCAAATACTGAAAAATAAATATCTAGATTTTAAAAAAATAAAAAATAAACTTAAATCTGCTATTAACAACAAGTACCAGCAAATGATTCAAAAAAATGACCAAGATTTTTTTGTTGATAATTTTAGTTTGGAAGAATTATATTTTTATATTGCTTTTTTAGATAATGAAGATAAATCTAGAATTATTCAAAACCAACAATTAACAAGTTTGGGTAAAAAACTGGAAACTTTATCAATAATTAGCTTTAACTACATAAATAGCCTACAAGATTTATTTTTTGCAGCCAAAATAAGTTCTTATTTTGCTAGCATAACAAAAATTAATAGAACTATAGATGAAAAATTATTTCAAATGTTTAGCAAGACTGACTTAAATTCTGAAGAACAACCTATTTGAACAGTTTTTGTTGATTATTTTTTTAAAAAAATATTTAATGTAAAAATATCTAGCAAGCCCCTTATCGAATCTATAACTAATAATTTATTAAATTTAAAAAAAGAACAAAATGAAGACAATATATGAGAATATTTAGAACAAAATGAGACTTTAGAATCTTTGTTTTTTTCTATTAATGAATTAAAAAATTTTAATCAATTTTTTAATTTAAAAACAATAATAGCACAAATCAAAGAAGCTGTTTTGAGTATTGAAAATATTTTACAAAAAAGAATTAAAAATAATGAATCAGTTCGAATTGCAGATATTTACTATAGTGAACAGCTACTCAATTTAATAAAAAAAAATTAATAATTAATATTTTTATTATTTTTTTAAAAAATAGTAAAATTAATATTTGATTGAGTTACATTTAGGAGAAATAAATGACTAGAAAAAAATTATTGACTTCTCTTTCTTTAGTTGCTGGTTTTGCTAGTGCGGCTGCAGTAGCAACTCCTATCGCATTGTCTAAAAATAATATTAGTGCAAACGCAATTAATCAAGAAAGTATTCCACTTTATTATGATTGAAGTAACCCTCAAAAGCAAATTGAACAAAGTGCAACAATTTACACTGGGATGGGGAAATTTAATGTGAAATTAGAAGGCGTGCAAGATGTACATTATGAATCTATTTTCAAATGAGATTACATGTATTGAAAAGGTTTTGCAACATCACAATTCGATCCTTTAAATGATGATCAAAATTCTGGAAATAGAATAAATAGCAAAGTAACTACTTGAACTTATGGTTGAGGTTATCCACAATTTAGTACTGATAAAGATATTGATAATTCAAAAGAGCCTGGGTATGTAACATCGGCTATTACTCAAAATAACAATGAATTAAATAGCACTGTTTTATTTAACAATGTTTTTGATACTGAGCAAAAATATGGTGGAAAAAGCACAATGTATAAAATTCATAATTATGGGCAAAGACACACAGCTACTTTGCAATCTAAGCAATGATTTATAACATTAGACTCTGACTCTAAAGTTTATTCAGATTCTAGAACATTAACAAAGTTTGAAAAATATGTAAAAGAGGGCGCAGAGGGTAAGAGACAACTAAGATTATTTAAGGAACAAGAGGAAAAAAATAAAAAAGAACGAGAACAAATAGAAGCTGATAACAAAAGATTAGAAGAAATTAAAAAAGCTCAAGACGAAAAAATACGCAAAGAAAAAGAAGAAAAAGAAAGAGAAGAACAACAATTTCAAGCTAAATTACAAGAAATTCAAAGACGCGGTCAAGAAGAGAAAGA
>NZ_JBXGGF010000003.1:0-37220 GCF_056854695.1 Mesomycoplasma sp. | reverse complement strand
TATGATTTTAAATATTTTAACACTTTTTTGTCATTCTTGAGTAAAAAAGCTTTTTTAACTTTTGTTTTTTACATTTAATTAATTCTACAAAAGCAAATATCAAATTGTAGCATAGTTTTATTTTTTTTGATAAAAAATGTAAACTTTTTTTAGTAAAGTTTTTAAAAATAAAAAAACTAACCTTATTTTGGTTAGTTTTTGTTAAATTTTATATTTTTATTAATGAGTTGAAATAAGACCTAAATGTTCAAGATAACTAACTACTTGGTCTTCAGTTTCAAATAATGTAGTTTTTTGAGCAATATTGACTAATTGTTTATATTCTAGTGTAGAAATAAGTTTTTTAACTTTATTTATACTACTTGCTGACATTGAAAATTCATCCAGTCCTAAACCAATTAAAATTGGAACAGCATTTACATCACCTGCCATTTCCCCACACATTCCAACTAGTTTGCCGTGTTTGTGAGCAGCATCAATAGTTATTTTAATTAGTTTTAAAATCCCTGGGTTAAGTGGTTGGTAAAGATAAGAAACTTTTTCATTCATTCGATCAGCTGCCATTGAGTATTGAATTAAGTCGTTAGTTCCTATTGAGAAAAAGTCGACGTGGTGAGCAAATTGGGTAGCCATAATAGCAGTAACTGGAATTTCAACCATAATTCCTAATTTAATTTTATCACGAGGAGCAATTTTGTCATTTGTAGTTCTAACTTCATTATATGCACTATTAAAAATTGCTTTGGCTTTTAAAAATTCATCAACAGTTGCAATCATTGGAAACATAATTGCTAAGTTTCCATATTGTGAAGCACGAATTAATGCTTTTAATTGGGTGTAAAAAATATCTGTTTTATCAAGCGATAATCTAATTGCCCGATAACCCAAAAATGGATTTAATTCTTTGTGGAATTCGAAGTATTTTAAAGTTTTGTCACCACCGATATCTAATGTACGAACAACCACTTTTTTGCCATTCATTAATTCTAAAATTTTCTTATAGTTTTGGAATTGTTCTTCTTCAGATGGTCAATTTAGTGCATCCATATATAAAAATTCACTACGTACCAAACCAATTTCATCTGCATTTGCTTTAACAGCTCCGTGAGTGTCTTCAACCGAACCAACATTAGCAGCTACAATCACTTTGTGGCCATCTTTGGTAATTGCTGGTTTTGATAAAAACTCATCTAGTTCTGCTTGTTCTTGTTTATATTGAGTTAGTTGATTTATAAAATCAGCTTTTTGGGATTCAGTTGGACGTGCAATCCCTAATCCTGTATCACCATTAAAAACAATTTCATCACCTGTGTACATCTCATCAACTTCATCACCAATCCCAACTATTGCTGGAATACCCAAACTACGAGCCATGATTGCTGAGTGTGAAGTTCTTGAACCAATTTTAGTTACAAAACCACGAACATGATGATTTAATTGAGCTGTATCTGATGGAGTTAAATCATCTGCTACAAGTACAACATCTTTATCAATAACTGAAAGATCTAAAATGTTAATATTTAAGATGTTTTTTATAATTCTAGTAGTTGCATCTTGAATATCAGCTGCTCTAGCCATTAAATATTCATCTTTGGTTTCTAATAAAATCCCAATATGTTGTTTAGCAGTTTCCTTCAATGAATAAACAGCATTATAGTGTTGCTTAATCATTTTAACAGTGTCTTCCTCAAGTGCAGGATCAGTTGCAATTGAAATATGAGCATCTAAGATTTCTAATTCTTCTGCTTTTAGCCGTTTAGCTTTTTCTTTGATGTTTTCAATCTGTGACACTGTTTTTTTAATAGCATCTTGAAAAATTTGAATTTCAGCATCAACATCTGTTATTTTAGTATCATTAACATTTATTTTAACTTCATCAAGTTTTAAAATATGCGAAATAGCAACTCCGCCAGAGGCAGAAATCCCTGAAAAAGGGAGTGGTTCATATGAACGTGATGGAGTTGCTTCTGGTTTAATTTCAGGTTTTTCTTCTAATTCAATTTGTGGTTCTGGTTCAAATTCAACTTCTGGTTCAGGAACATACTCTTGTTCATCTGGTTTTCCTGTTTCAATTAAGTAATTCATTAATTTTACAAGTCTACCCAATTCCACAACAATTTGCGAATCTGAAAAAAATGGTTTAAGAATTTGGCTAAAAGGTTCAAAAAGAATATAGTCATAAACAGCATGATTAGTCATTAAAATGCCATCTTGATAAATATAACTTGAATGAATTTTATCAGAATTATTTTTAATAAATTGCTTTAAAAGCATATTCATAAAATTACGCACCAAAGCGCGAGTTCCATTACCCTTGCTGATTTGATTTAGTAAAGCAACATCTTTTTTAGGTAAATTTTTGTTAGCAAAAGCTAAAATTTGTCTTACTAGTTGACTTTTTTGATTGTTTTTAATAATTTTAGCAACAAAAAGAGTGTCACTAAAAGTTGAATTACGTAAAGGAATTCTTTCAGTAACGCGATTTAAAATTTCACCTTTTGGATTTTTGATATTACTATTGCCACGTACAAATTCATTTAATAATTCAAAAGAAGTTTCAATTTTTGAAAATTCTCAATGTTTGTATTTATATTTAATAATTTCTGCCATAATTCTCCTATTTTAATTATTAAAACTAAACTAAAATTTTAGCATATATGCTAATAATTATACTTAATATAGTTTCTTTTTTGTTAAACTTTAAGTTAATAAAAAATATTGTCGTAGCAGCATTGTTTAAGCAAATCGACAATATGTTTTAGTTTAAAAATTAACAAACTTTTTTTAATTAAAGATAATCTCTAAAAGTTTGACTTGCAAAATTAGTGCTTTCAATAATAGCAATAACTTCTTCTTTAGTTTTAGCACGAATAATTTTTTCAATATTTCGATCACTACTAAAAACTTCAACCACTTGCGGTAACATAAAAGTGACATGTTCTTTGGCACTTGTGGATGCAATTGTTAAAAGAATTTGTACTGGTCTATCATCGCCTTTAAAATAAACTGGTTCTTTTAAAGTAACAAGTGAAAAACCTATGCTATTAACGTTTTTGCGAGTGCTAGCATGAGGCATAGCAAAGTTTTTTTTCATTACAAAATATGGTCCATTTCTTCTTACATTTGAAAGAATAGAATCATAATATTTTGGTTCGACAATTTTTTGCTCTATCAATGGTTCACATGATATGCGAATTGCATGTTTTCAATCTTTAGCTTCTTGTTTAACTAAGATGCTATTTTGAGATTTTAAATAATCTAGAAAAGTTGGTTTATTTGCCATAATTCAATATCCATCTACATTTTATTTAATTCAACCAAAACTGGAGCAAGTGCATTTCTAATTTCATTTTCATCCATTAGATTTGTGACTCCCACAATTTTGGCTTTTTGGTTTTTAGAAAACTCACTAGTTAAATGATTAGAAGCTATTATAATGTCAACTGAATTGGTTAAACTTGTAGATTGACCCATTGAAAGTGCTTCAACAGAAGCATCAATGTTGAATTCTTTAATTAATTTTTCAACCTTTAGTTTAATAATCATACTTGTGCCCATTCCGTTGCCACAAGCTGCTACAATTTTTAGTGACATAAATCCTTTCTTAATCATCTAGTTGTTTCTTACCATTTATTAAGTCAATATTATAATATAACTTAATAAATTTAAATAAAATTTGGCAACTAAATTAATTTAACCTTGATTTTTAGTTGTTTTTGAACTCAAGTTAGTCTACTTTGAGTAGTCGAATCGACAATTTGAGCCAAAATAATTAAAGCCACAATACCAAAAACAACCGCTGCTCACGCAGCTCCGATGTGAAATTGCCCCACAATTAAAATAAGTCCAAAAAAAAGATTTCAATCACTCATGCCCAAAAAACCAGTGGCTACAGGACTTTGGCCAACAGGAATACCCAAACCTGAAATATTTTCTATTAATTTTAAAGCAAAAGAAATAATTATAATTTCAATAAAACCTATAATTCCTGGTACTAAAGCCGCTGCTTTTCAACCTCCTGCGACATTGGCATAAACCCCTTGAGCTCCAGAGTTAAAAAATAAACTAATAAATAGTGGCATTGCCACAAGTGAATAGTTATTACCTGGAATAGTTGTTAGAACAACACTTAAAATAACAGCTAAAAATTGACCTATAACTCCTGAAATAAAACCATAAGTGACAGAATTAATTGAAAAACCATAAATAGCTGCAACATCAACAGCTACAACTGCTCCTGGAATAATTTTTTCTGAAATTCCATGAAAAGATTGCTGCAATTCAGTGACAAACATTCGCACACCTGTAATAATGGCAAGTAGTGATGCAACCATTTTTAATGAACCGCCTAAAATAATAAAAACTAAATTAGCACCAGCAAAGCTAGAATTTCAAGCAGTGGCAATTGCTACAATAGTGGGAACTTTCGAATCTATATTAAAACCAGCAAAGCTAGGTAAAATACTTTCGCTTGAACCATAATAACTAATAATAATTATAAATAAAATTGTAAACAAAATAAAAATAATAATGCTTTGAGTAAAAATATTATCTTCAAACATTTTTAAATAAGATGGTAGCTTGCGGTCTTCAGCTTTATTTGCTTTTTGACCAAAAAACCTTCCTACTTTATAAGCAATTAATAAAGATAGCATTTGTTGGTGTCCAATTGAAAATCCACCATTTTTACTTATTATATTAGTAATTTTGAGCGTTGCAGTTGAGGCTACACTTCAATAAATTCCAATAAAAAATCCCGCAATTATAACAAGTCCGATTTGAGATCCTAAAGCAATTTCACCATCAACAAGTGGAATTGAGCCAAATAAAATAACATAAAATAGCGCTGTTAACACAGTCGATTGTTGGAGCATAACATGTGCTGTAATCATAATTGAATTTGTGTTAGTATATTTTCTTATTGCTACCATAATTAAATTGATAGCAAAACCAAATAAGAATACAAAAGAAGCTAGAGTTAAAAAGTTGTTACCAGCACCAAAAGCTTTTTGTAAAAAATTACTTGCACTAGTTCAACCAAAATAAGGATCTAGCGGAACTATCCCACCCGATTTAATTCCACTGATTGTATCAAATACAGGTTTAGCAAGTGCGATAAGTGCCCCAGCACCTATTGTGAGTAAAAATACACCAATTGCTGTTTTTAGCGCTCCTAAAGTTGCATCACGCAAACTTCGAGATAATGATAAATACCCCACTAAAGTAAGGGTTGCAAGTAGTAATGGACTTTGTTTTAAAAAATTATCTAAATAAACCGTTTTTAATAAAAAAATAGAAGCATTAGTGTATGATTGTTTAAAGTGAATTGTCCTAACTGTTAAAGTAATAGCAATTATTAAAAAATTAATAACAACAAAAACTAACATACCCATAAGTAATTTAGCATTTTTGCTTTTAGTTAATAGCATTTTTTTCCTTTCTATTAATAAGTCCAATTATTATTAGAGTTATCAAGGGATAAGCAAAATATTTGTTTAATAATTAGATAGAGTTTTATAGTCATTTTGCTTTTGTATGATTTCAATGCTGTTTATTAACAGATAAATTTATTCAAACTATAAGTCATTACTAAAAATTAATTTGTATTTTACTTTTTAAAAAATAACATAAAGATCTATAAAAATTAAAAAAAAATTCTATTTTTTTAAATATTTATATTATAATAATTTTTGGCTAAGTTTAGTAATATTGCTTAGCCAAAAATCTAGGAAATTTTGTGTGTGATAATTACCTTTCGTTATCATAATTGTTCTATTGTATAAATTCGTCATTATTTTAGAACTAAAAACTCTTTTTCCTTTGTAATGTTATTTAAATAGTAATTTACTATTTAAATAAAGTGGTAGAGATCGTTATTTTTTGACTGTGTTGTTCATGTCTGTCTAATGTTTTTTTAATAATTTATTCCTATTCCTTTACTGGTCTTTATTTTATTTTTTTGTTATTTGTTTAACTTATCTTTATTCTTCTTGGTTAAACAAACGAATTGAGTATATAAAACTTTTCTTCATACTTCCTTTTCTGATACTTAATTTAAAAACATAAAATTCTCTTTCTTAATTTCTTAATTCTCTCTGTTATTATTTAAATTTAGACTTCTCTATTATAATAGTTAATTAAAAAAATGTATTACATTTAATCTTTCGTTTCTTAATTATAATTTTTTCATATAAAACCCACAAACAAGCTTGTGGGTTTTATATTTTTTTAAAAATAATAAAAGCGTAAAAAGTTTTTTATTGTCTTATAACAGAACTTTGTCTTAATTTACAATAAGGTTATTTTCTTATAAAATATATATTATAAATTTTAATTTCACTAGTCTTAAAATATAAAATTTTGCTTATTTTTTTGTTTTGTGTTATAATAATTATTGGTTAGCCTAGCTAGCCAAAAAGTTTTATTAAAAAATTCTCTAAATGTTTCTATAAACTCTTATCGAATTCAAGATATATCCTTCTACTCCTCCTTATATGAAAAAAAATTCATATTATAAAAATCTGTAAGCTTGTTTACAGATTTTTTATTTATTTTAAATGTTAGTCTGTATAAACTAACATTTTTTTATATAAAAAAACCAGAGCAATTTGTGTCTCTGGTTTGTAATATTATAAATTATTTTATATTTTTATAAAATAACTAATGAGAATGAATTATAAAAAAATAAATAAAGGAGATGCTATATATAACATATAACTATTAAACATTAAAAACTTGTTTGATATTAATTTAATTTAACATCTTTTATAATGGACTATTTAAAAAGAAAATTTTTTAAATAAATTAATAAACTTTTTTTTATTTTAGAAAACAATGATAAATTTTATAAACAATTATAAATTTTTACAAATTAATAAGATAAGAAATTTTTATACCGGCACCATTTAATAGTGCCGGTATAAGATTATAACATATTTTTAAAATTTTCAAAAAATTTACTAGGTTTTTTTATATTTGAAATAGTTTTTTTATTTATTTAAAATATAAGTGTCAACAAACGCTTGTCTAATTTCATCATTGCTTGGTATCTGATTTTCATCACTAGCAAGTTTTGCATTATTTTCGAAAATTGCCAACCCTTTAAATACAACTTTATTTTTTGAATCTTTCTTTCAAAGAGCTACATCTGCACCAATTTTATCTCAGTTCAAAGTATTACCATTATCTTTAATTGAAAATACTAAAGAACCTATATCGGAGTGAGAAGGGTTTGAACTTGCACTTGTTTGCGCAACAATATCAAATGATGTACCACTTTTAACAATTTGAAGCACTAAAGTAGAATTGGATTGTATAGGTGCATATTGGTCAAATTGATTTTTCTGTTGATATTGTAAGAAAATGTTGTATTTATCAAATTGATCTGAATTAGTTTTTGGATTATTAACTACATTTTTAGAAATAGTTTTATCTGTTTCATTTTCATCGTAGCTTACACCATTATTATCTTTAACTAATTTTGATGCATCCCCTGATAACAATAATGCTAGTGCTGTATTTTGTTGTCCATTACCAGATGGTTGGGTTTCTATGTCCATTCCTAAAATATATGAAATTTTAAAGTCTGGTGCTTGAGTAGTTGAAGGTGGTGTTTGTGTTTCTTTAGTAATTTTTTGAACAAACAATCCTTTGCCTTGACTATTAGTTAGTAAGTAATATTTTTTACCATCTTGGATATTTTTAAGATCAACTGCTAAAAATAATGCTCCATTTTTAATTTGTGTAGTAGTTGCAGCAGCAGGTGTAGTTTTGTTATTTTCAAAAGTTAGTGCTTTGTTTAGACTAATCCCTTGAACACTAGAAGTATTACCATTTAAATTGAATTTCAAATCACCTCTAGTATAATCACGAATAAATTGACCACCTTTTTGATCATCAACAATTCCACCATAACGAGCATCTAAAAATAAATCGGCACGATATTTATTGGCTGCAACAAATGCAGGAGATTTAACTCCAAAACCATCAACTTGAATAGTTTCGATAGCAATGTTATTGCTATTTACTAAACTAAAGGCGATTTTATCTTTGGTAACCATTTCTACTTTAGCTGTTAAGTTTTCATTAGTTTGCGAAATTAAATTTCAAATTCGTGTACCCAAATCTTCAAAAGCAAATTGAACATCAGCTTTAGATATAGTGGTATTTTGTTTAGCGATTTCGCTAACTAAAACTGTTTTTTGGTCACCTTGAATTAAGTAACCTTTACCAAATAGATACACAGCTGAAACAATACGACCTAATTCATCTAAACTATACTCATTTTTGTTAGCTAATTCTGTTAAATCTTTTGCCATTGCAAAAGCATCACTAGCTAAAAATAGTGAATGTGACTCACTAACTGGAATTTGTTTTGTCAAGGTTGAAGCGCTTTTAATTTCATATAAAGGTAACTCAACTGAAACTGGAACATTATATGTAATTTGATATGAATAAGGAGCTGTTCCTTGAGTTGGTATAGTTTTAGTTGTAAGACCTTGATAATTATTTGAAATAACACTAGTATTTTTAGGGTTTTGTGATCCTGATGCAAGGTTTTGCAAATAAGGGGATTGAACATTTAATTTTTTAGTTACACTAAGAGTGAAGTTAACTTTTGAATCATTTGATCCTGTAGTATCTTTTGTTAAATCAAGTGCTGTATTAGAAATTTCAAAACTATAATTTTCTAAACGTGGATCAGTATTTGGAATAACGCCTGGTTTAACTGTAAAGTAAGTGTTGATATCTTCTAGTGGATCTATAGGTTTTACAACTTTTATAGGTGCAGGAGTTGTTGCAATTGCAGCAACATCATCTTTAGATTTAGCTCTAAAAACAACTTCTTCTTCAGCTGGTAGTTGTGCAGGAGTTGGTTGTGGTGCAGGAGCTTTAGCGGCTGCTGCAGTTTGTTGTTTAGCTTTCTCTGCTGCTGCTTCAGCGTCTTTTTTTGCTTTTTCAGCTGCTGCTGCAGCTTGTTTCTCTTGATTTCTTACATATCACTTGTATCAACCTGGCGCTTGTCTAGCTGCAACAACTGATGGGCTAAACTGATTTTCACTCAACATTTGAACTAAAGTTAAATTATCTTTGTTTAGAGCATATTGAATATCTGTGTTAATACTAAAGTATTGATTAATATTTTTAGACACTAATTCTTGTATTGCATCATTAATTTGTTTTTGAGATGCTAAATTTTCAATCTCTAAACTAAATTTTGCTTTAACTTGTTGGGTTTTACTATCAAAAATTTCTAAATTAATTGCTAAAGTTCCATCTTGATCACTAGAGTTACTAAAGTTCAAATTATAAACTGGTGCATCTGATTTTTGTTGACCAATAGCCATTTGTGCTTTAGCAGCCTCATCATTAATAGTTACTTGTGGTAACAAAGACTCACCTTGTGTCAAAATACTTGGTAAGTTCAAATCATTACGAATATCTAATTTGGCATTTACCTCTTTTAAAGCATTTACAAAAGCTTGATTTAAATCACGACTATCACTAAAGTTACGTTGAAATTTATCTTCAAGCATAAAAGCAAATTCTGAAGGTAAAACAAAACGAGTACCACTAAAAGTGATTGAAGATTTTTCGGGTTCAAAATCTAAAGTTTTACTTGTTCCAGCTGGAAGTGTAACAGGTGCAGCAAAACCTTTAAGATCAACGTTTTTAGTATAAGTAATACCATTAACTTTGTCAGCCTTAACAATTACATTCTTAATAATGTTGCCTTTAATAGTTGCATCACTAGAGTCAATTTCAACATTGAAACCAGCATTTTCAATAGCACTAAAATCATAGGCATTAACTAAACTAAAACTATAAAGACCACTTCTATCAAGTTTTAATGCATTATCAACCTGCATTTGTGCATACTTAGGTTTAATTTTCAAATCTTCTACAACTTCATCAAATTGCTTTTGAGTAAACTTCGCACCTGAAACTACCTCAATAGGAGTGCTAGACAACTGACGCGCATCTAGTTGGCTATTGTATGAATAACTAAAATAAGTTAGTGCTAAAGGCACAGCAACTGCAGTAGATGCTATTGCTGTGATACTAAAACCAAGAGCCATTATTGTTTTGGGATTTTTAAATTTCATATTTATTTACTCCTTATTTTATTGTTGTGCCTTAACAGTTGGTGATTGAGTTGGAGGTGTTGTAGAAGTTGAATCTAATGTATTAGTTGCTCGAGGTTCCTGAACTGTTGGTTTTAAAGATACATAAATTTTGTATACAACAGTTGACATTTGTGGTTTCACTGGTGTAGGTGTTACTTTTCCATAACTTCCATCTTCATCGTCATCATTAGCTCGACCTTGTGGAGCTGGAGGAGGAGTTTGTGTTTCTCTAACTCCAGAAGCTCCTTTTGCTCCAGGAGTGTCTTGATTCCCTTGTTGCTGAGGTGCATTTTCAACTGTTGTTGAAGTTTTAGGAGTAATTTCTTGCAATGCTAAAGTAATAACTTTTTTATTTGAATCAAAAGTATCGGTGTCTACTTTAGAAGAAACCATAATTTTGTAGTTAGGATAATGTGTAGCAACATAAGCTTCTAAATCTTTACCTTGTTGTCCTAATGTATTAGCAAGAATATGTAAATTCGAGTCATCTAGTCATTGTTGTTGGTTATCACCGTGGTTATCACTAGTTTGGGTCATACCTTGTTTAAAAAACTGAGCATTAAAATTATCTATAGTTGCATTTTGGTAGTAAATTGGAAGAGAAATAACAGCCTTGTCTAATGCAGATAATTTAAATTCTTTTGATGTTGCTGTTGATAAATTAAAAATAATTGTTTTAGTTGGAGTGATGAATAATGGTTGGTCAATTTCACCTTTATCATTTGGGTAACCAAAAGTATAATAGTAATCAATACTTGCATATGGATCCCCATCATTCATTTGATTTTCAAATAATTTTTTTGTTATCTCTGCATCAACTGATGATTTAAAGTTAGCAAAAGTAGGTTTTGCAATAAGTTTGCTATCAATTGCACTAAATGGTGCAAAGTTATCAAATTGCAATGCTTTAATATAAAAAGCAATTAAAACATCACCAAATGATTTAAAGCCTTGAAAATCACCTGATTGTTGATAAGCATTTGTTTGTGTGTTAGTGCTATCTTTTTTCAAAAATCCACTTTCTTCAAAATCATTTTTATCGATTAAACTCAATGTCTCTTTTGACGATTTAATAGCACTAAGAATATTTAAATCAGTTTTGGTTATATTTTGTGCAGTATCTGATGCCCCAAATGCTGTTTTTATCAACTCATAAGGTTTTTTAGGTAAAAGTAATGAAGAATAAAAACCTTGATTGTGAAGATTTAAATATTGTTTATTAAATGAAAGAATTTTGGTTTCTGTACCAACTGAAGAGTTACTTTTAATTTTAAATGCTTGAGCAAAAATATTATCTTTACTATTTTGGAATTCTTCAATTTTCTCTGTTACATCAACATTTGAGTCAACAATTCCTCAAGCTTTTGCAAGTGGTAATAAATATGAAACAACAGCTAAAGGTCCTTCTTGCGCTAAATTAGCATAAAAGGCAGCAACATCAGCAGGTTTGCTAAAAAATTCGGTTGTATCTAATGAATCAATGTAACTATCTTTAGCAAATTGAGTTTCATCTTTTGAAAATTGACTAATTTCTTCAATAGAAGGGAATCTATCTTTACCAGTTCAAGCATTTACATAAGCATTTGTGGTACCAAAATCATAGCCATACCCTGCTCGATTGCTAAATAATTTATAAAGTTCTTCGTTTTTTCTACTATCAACTAATGCTTGAATTTCAGATGATGAAGCTGGTTTAAAACTTTTTACAAAATGCCCTCAA
This sequence comes from Mesomycoplasma sp., assembly GCF_056854695.1. NCBI lineage: Bacteria > Bacillati > Mycoplasmatota > Mycoplasmoidales > Metamycoplasmataceae > Mesomycoplasma > Mesomycoplasma sp. Next base: position 25,373 of record NZ_JBXGGF010000003.1, on the reverse strand, counting down.
GCATTAGCTGTTAATGTATTAACTAGTTGTTTTTCTTCATTTGTTAGTTTGTTAAATTGCACCTCTTCTGCATCAGGCTGACTAGTTGTTGGTCCTGATCCTGAGCCAACTGCTGCTTTAGTTGTTGGTACTGGTGCAGCTGTAGAAGTTTGTTGAGTAGTAACTGAAGCGGGTTGAACAGTTCCTGACATATAAGGTTCTAAACCATAAACAAACCTTGAATAAGGAGATGGGTCTAAGTTATAAACATATCTTTTTTGTTGATCTGGTAATAACAATAATTCATTGGTTTGAGAAGTTGTTCCATCACCACTAGCTTGTGGTTTAAATGGTAAACTTACTTGATCTTTACTACTTACTTCGGAATTAGTTTTAAATCCTGTTAAATTGAAAATAATTTCTTTACTTGCAACAACAGTATCATTATTATCAACACCAAAAAAACTATTTTTTAATTCAATTTTAACTGGTAAAGATACTTCAAAACCATCTCTTGCCGATGGAGTAACACTAATATTTTTATCTAAAAAGGTATAAGATAAACCAGTGATTTGGTCACTAGAGTCAGTTGCTTGGAAAGCTCCTGAAGTATGAAATGCATCTAAATCACCACTAAATACAAATGATAATCCATTTTGTAAATAAGAATCAACAGTTTCTTTAATATAGTTTTGACGTGATTCTAAAGTGCTATAAAAAGAAAGATTTCTTTGCAATTTACTTAAAAAGTCAAAAGCAGTAATTTGGCTTGCATCTTGTTTAGTATTTTGACTATTAGCGGTTACAGTGTTGCCATTTTTTGTTGTAGAGCTAGTTTGGGCAGATAAAGTTGTTTTACGATTATTGTTACTTTGAGCTTTAGCTGCTGCTAAGTCAATATTATTTAAAATGTTTTGTGCACTAGTGAAAAAACTTGCAACTTGCTGACCACTAGTGTTAGCAATTTGAATAGAATCAACATAAGATAACTTAACACCATTTAAATTAGTTAAATCACGTTTAGCAATAGAGCTTAAATTGGTTTGTAAATAAAATCTTGCAATTCCGTGATCATCAATGTCGATGTAGTTATTTGTTAGAGGATTACGCACTAATTTAAATGAATAAAGTGGAGCTTTATTTGGTAATGCATTTTTAGTGCTATTTGTGAAATTATTTAAAATATCATTGAAATTTTTAAAATAAGAATCAATTAAATTAATAGCTTCTTGACTATCATTAGCTTGGTTAACGTAATCCTTAAAATCAATAGCTCTTGAAATTTCAGGAACTTTTACTAAATTTTTATCTGTTGCAGATTGAAAATCAGTTAAAGAATTAGCACTAAGTTTGGTAAAACTAGTTTTTGCATCTTCTACAACATCAGCAAGGAAGAATTTCATTCGTTGTGCAATTGCAATAGTTTTTGTGTATTTGCCAGAAATTACATTGTGGTTATTTGTAAGTGTTTGTTCAACATGATAATCAACTTTAAAAGTTTTTGTACTATCATCAAAAGTGAAACTATCAACAACAAAATGAGGATCTAAATTAGTTCCATTTTTAATTGCCTTAAATTCACTTGCACCATTAGTTGTATCAGTGTTATCAGTGTTTGATTTTTCATAAAAAGTTAAAATTTTACTAAAATCAACACCTTTGTCTGCCTCAGGTCCACCTTGGCTAAAAATTTGTTTTTTGATGCTTTCATAACTTGCATCAATTGGAAATGCTTTTGTATTAAAAGAAACATTTGCAACACTTTCTGCAAATGCTATAACAGCTTTTTTAGGGTCTTCTGAATTGTAGCGCACTGTGGTTGCAAGACCAACTGCCAACCCAAAAACAGAAACTCCAGCAACTGTTGTACCGATAAGAGTAATAATCTGTTTATTTTTCATATAATAAATTATCCTTGCATTTAAAAGACTATATTTTAACAAATTTTACTAAAAAATCCTTTTTTTAATAGTAAATTTTAGATTTTTATTTAAGTCTTAAACAAGTTAGTAATCATGCTTTTTTTAATCTAAAATTTAGCATTTAAAAAAGAAAACTATTTTCTAGATTATCTTCTTTAAAAAGTTCTTACTTAAAATAATAAAATTGCTTTTTACAAGAAATAAAAAAAATTGCTTTTTTTATTATAAAAAGCAAAATTGTGTATATTTATTTCCCCCAACAACATAACTATAACATCTTTGAAAACTAAATAAAACGAACTACAAGTTATAAATATTATTTTAATTTTGCTCACCCAATTGCTCAATTTCATTAATAACTTTTTTAGTAATATCATAATCATTAATGTTACTAATTAACTTATTAGTATGCAGTGTTAGAATTTGTCTTGTATTTTTAGCAATTTGTTCTGCTTCTTGCTCTAGTTTTATAGCTATATCTTGAATTTTTTGAGAATGTGATAAAGTATCATTTAATTTTTTCTTAATATTTTCAGCTTCTTTTAAAATTTTTTCATTACGCCAAATGTTGAAGTTATTTAAAATTTCGCTAGCTTTTTGAAAATCAATTATTTCAATATTCATTAATTGTCGTTTTAGGTTTATTTCTTGTAAAACAAGAGATTTTAAAATATTAAGAAATGCTGTAAAAAAATATGGACGACACATAAAAATGTTTTCATTATCAGAAACGCTTCGAACTAAAAAATCTTCTGAAGGTTCTAGCTCTGTAACAAGTATAGCAAAACGAGCGCCTTTTTTACGCCTATCTAACTCTAGTTTCTCAATAAAATTTTTATTTTTTTGATTACCTTGCTTAATTGAATTTTCTGTTTTAGCTTCAATTATAATAGTCTCTACAACTTCACCAGTGATGTTATTGATTATCTCGTACAAAAAGTCTGCTTTAGTACCTTTAGTTTCATCTGCATTTAATATTGATTTATTATCTTTTTTGAGCTCAAATCTATAATCTGATGCTTTTCCATCAAAATTTGAATTAATCATTTGATATTGTCGATATAATCATTGCTCAAGCTCTTCACCAATTATTTTAGAATTTAAATATCTATTATTTGTATATGTTAGATTAATTTCATTTGTATTTTGTTGTTTATTTAAATCTTCTCTTATTTGTTTTTTTGTATGGTTAATATACATTATAAGAAAAATCACAATAATTGCAAGTATTATTAATATTACAACAACTATTCATAAAATTGTATTTGAAACTATACTTTCTTGTGTTTGATTCATATCTAACCTTTTTTAATCTATTGTTTATTTTTATTTATGTTTTTCAAGAATCTTTAATTATAAGAGAAAGTGTTAAATATCAAGATTTTTAACGTATTGTGCATTTTCTTCAATAAACAACTTACGAGCTGAAACCTCATCGCCCATCAATTCTTCAAAAACTTGTGATGCTAACATAGCATCACGTATTTGAACTTGATACATTTTCCTTACATTTGGGTCCATTGTTGTTTCTCATAACTGCTCTGGATTCATTTCACCAAGACCTTTATAACGTTGAATTGTAGTTTTTTGACCAGAAAATTCAGTATTTGTGATTTCGTCTTTTTGTTTATCACTATAAGCATAAGCAATTTTTTTGTTAGCGCTAATTTTATACAAAGGAGGTTGAGCTATATAGATCAATCCGTAATCAATTAAGGGTCTAAAGTAACGATATAAAAATGTTAAAAGTAATGTTCTAATGTGAGATCCATCAGAATCGGCATCGGTCATAATAATAATTTTGTGGTATCGAACTTTATTAATATTAAACTCAGGGCCTATACCTGTTCCAAAAGCTGTTATAAGTGATAAAATTTCTTCATTTTTAAGAACTTTGTCAAATTGAGAACGTTGTGAATTAATAACTTTTCCACGCAAGGGTAAAATGGCTTGGAAATGACGATCACGCCCCATTTTGGCGCTACCACCAGCTGAATTACCCTCAACAATATACAATTCAGCCATTTGAGCATTTTTAATACTACAATCTGCTAATTTTCCTGGTAGAGAACTAATTTCAAAAGGTGATTTGCGTTTTACAGCTTCACGCGCAGACTCTGCTGCTCGACGCGCCTTTTGCGAAATTATATTTCTTTCAATAATTTTACGAGCTTGTTCTGGATTTTCAGCTAAAAAGCGTTCAAAAACTTCACTAAAAATCCGATTGACCGCTTGGCGAACTTCTTTGTTATTGAGTTTACCTTTAGTTTGACCCTCAAAGATTGGATCGCTATGTTTTATTGAAATAACACTAAAAATTCCTTCTTTAATATCTTCTTTGCTAAAGCGTTCATTTTCTGAGCGTAAGAATTTGTGTTCAAGTGCATATGTGTTGATAATTCTAACAAGTGAGTCAAACAATCCTAATTCGTGTGTTCCACCTTCGCGATTGTAAATATTATTCGTATAAGCTAAAATTTCTGAGCGATCTTCTGCAACGTATTGAAGAGCAACCTCAACTTTAATGTGATTATTGTTATCTTCTACCTCATCTTCAACATAAATAATGTTAGGATGAACTTTATCATAACCTTTAATAAGTTCTGAAACATAATCAACAATTCCACCAACAAATAGAAATTTTTTACTAATGCTACTTCGCTCATCTGTGACGTTAAATTCTAACCCTTTAGTAAGATAAGCTGTTTGTTTTATTCTATCAGCTACAATATCAAACCGAAAATCATTTTCTTCCATGATTGTAAAATCAGGTTTAAATTTAATGGTAGTTCCAGTTTCATTTGCATTATCTAATTTTTTAACAATAGCCAAGTCTGCAACTTTGTGTCCACCATTAGTAAACTCCTGAAAATGCAAGTTACCATCACGCTTAATTCAAACTTGCAAATGTGAACTTAAAGCATTAACAACCGATGCTCCAACTCCGTGAAGACCACCTGAAACTTTATAAGATTTGCTATCAAATTTTCCACCTGCATGCAAAACTGTCAAAACAACTTCAGCTGCTGAAACACCATGCTTAGGATGAATGCCAGTTGGAATTCCACGACCATTATCACTAACTTCAACATAACCGTCTTTTGTGATAACAATGTTAATTTTGCTAGCAAAACCAGCTAAAGCTTCATCCACAGCATTATCTACTATTTCTCAAATAAGGTGGTGAAGTGGTTGAATACCAGTTCCACCTATATACATTCCAGGACGCTTACGAACAGGTTCTAAACCTTCAAGTGTTTGAATATCTTGAGCATCATAATTTTGCTTTGTCATAGTTCTCCTTTGCAAGTTTTAGCATCTTATTTATATTTATATTATAAATAAGATAAGATGTATAATTTTACCATATTGTAGGTAAAAAAGCAAAATCAAACTAGTCTAAATGTTTTTATAATGATTTTTGAATTTCTTTTAATTTACTAAGAACTAATTGAAAACTTGATAGAGCACCTTTTTTGATAATGGCATTAATATCTATTAAATTTTCATTATTCCCAAGATTATCGCTAATATACTTAAGACAATAAAACTTTTTAGATAAATTATGAGCGATTTTTGCTAGCGCAAAAGATTCCATGTCAAAAATATCAATATTTTCAAAACCATCAAGTTGTTGTTTGTTAGTTATAAAAGAACCAGAAGAAGCTAAGCGGATTTCTTTACTTGCTCAAAGATTGTTTTGGTAAAAAGGCAACTCACCCGGAGTTTGACCATTAGGATATCATGGAGTTTTAGCATCCAAGTAATAAAAATGTGAAGGAAATACTTGTAGGTTAATATCAAAATCAACAGAACCTACCGCCCCATAGTTCACAATTACTTTTATATCATACTTATCAACAAGGTGCTGACAAAAACTAGTGGCATTAAGTAATCCGATTCTACTTTGTCCATATAAAAACACAACATTTTGATATTTAAGTTTAAATAATTTATAATTTTGAAAAGATAAATTTGCAAGAATTTCCAAATTCAAAAATTCAGGTTCAATAAATTCTAGCTCATCTGCAACAATAATTGCAATATCAATTGTTTTAAGAGTGGGTTTTATAAAGTTCATTTTGTTCATCACTATTTTTTTGTTCTTTGTGTAATTTAGCAGTTTGTTGTACTAATGTTTTAAAAACTGCATTTATATCTTTTAAAGCTAACTTGCGAAGTTGTTGCACACCTTCGAAACGACGACCTATAGCAATTTTGTCAGAAATGTAGACAATTTTGTCTAACAAACTCATTTGATAGCATAAGCTTGTGTGACACTCGATGGCACGGACAATATCTTGGTAAGGTAATGGATAGTTATTTTTAAGAAATTCAGCAGCTGTGAGTTGGTGTAGTTGATAGTTTAATAAACTTTCCACATTTTCCAAACCACAATCTTTTAAAAATGATCTATGTTTTTCTGGTTCTCAGGTTTTTGTAATATCATGCAAAAGTCCACCGTAATAAGCAATTTTAGCATCAACATTATGTGCTTTAGCTATCTCAGCTGCCATTTTAGCAGTATTATAACAATGTTTTAATCTTTCACCATTATTGATTTGATACTTTAAAATAGCATCTATGTATAAAAAATTTTTAGTAATGTATTCAATAATTTCTTTTGGACATTGACTCAAATTCCCCTGTCTCACTTGTGTTGAATTAAAATCTAATGGATTATTTGTTAAACTAATAAGTTTGTATTTATTAATATGACTTTTAGAAATAGGATAATCACGGCCATAAACAACCAAAGTAGCTAGCTTTAAAATTTGTTCACAATTTTTTCATCTATGAAAAAATTTTAAATTATCACTACCGATAATTAAAAACAATTTTGCACCAGAAAATTTTCTAGCAAAATAATTAACAGTATCAATTGTATAACTAACTTTTTGTGCTTTGATTTCAAAATCACTAACTTTTAACTTGTCTATTTTTACCAAACTAAGCATTTTTAGTCTATGTTCACTTGTTACAAAAGGCTTGTTTTTCTTTGTTGGATTTTGTCAAGCTGGCACAAGATATAACTCATCTAAGCCCAATTCTTCAATAGCTGCCTGAGCAACTCCTTGGTGGCCTTTATGAAAAGGATCGAAACTTCCACCATAAATTCCTATTTTTTTAGCATTATTCATATTAAATAACAAAACTATAATTCAAAAGTAACAGCCGAACGCATTTTTTTAATATTTTTAGAACGTTCAATTTCCTTTTCAGGATTTTTTAAAAACTTTTTAATATAGTAACCTACTCCACCTTCTTTGTTGCTTTTTTTGAGTACTACTGTAGCTTCCTTTTTTATATCATTGGTTGAATTCTGCATAGCAACAGAAATAGTTGCTGCCTGAAACATTGCAAGGTCATTGTAGCTATCACCAATAGATACGATGTTGTCCAAATCTATTTTATAGTAACGAGCTATCATTGAGACTGCTTTTGACTTACTAACACCAATAGCTGTCATGTCAAAAACATATGTATAACCCTCACCTTTAGACCAAGCTGAAAACTCACCCAAATCACCATACTTACGTTCAAGGTATGATTTAAACTCTAAAATATTTGTGGTTGGTTTAGTGTCTATAATCAAACAAGTTGGTCTCAAAGGTATTTTGTTTAAATTAATTCCATATTTCAAATCAGGAATATGGTCAAATCCAAAGACACGCTCAAGTTGCTCGTCAGCTTTTTTTAGTTTAGCTCAACCAGGTCCTTCCAAGGCTATATTACTCACTTCAGATTTGATTCTTTTATCACCTAAAATATACAAAACATCATTTAAGTTTAAATAACTTATTTCTGGTACAAAACTATAATCTGAAGGATTATGGATGTGAGCTCCATTAAAATTAGCTACAATTGTATTTAATTCTAGTTTTTCATAAATAGCCTTGGTTGAGCGCCAAGGCCTACCTGTGAGAATACAAACTATATGACCTTCGCTTCTGGCTTTTTTAATTTCTTTGAGTGTGTCTGAATGAATTTCACCAGTTGCAGAATCAGAGAGCACTGTTCCATCTAAATCTAATAAAAATAAATATGTGTTTTTTTTGGTTTTAGCGCTTGTGCTTGTCATATAAAATCCACTCTTTAATTTGTTTTATTAAAATAATTTTAGCATTATTAGTGGTTATTTATCGCATTTTTTTCAAAAAAAAATGGCGATCACGAGAGGATTCGAACCTCTGACCACAAGCTTAGAAGGCTCGTGCTCTATCCTACTGAGCTACGTGACCACTCACAAGTTAACAATTTTAGCATAAAAAATAATTTATTGTCATTATTCTTTTTATTTTTTTATTTTAATTAATATTGTTTTCTTGATTTAATAGTGTTTTATATCCAAAATAATTGTTTTTATTTACTTTATTAAATAAAAAAACCACAATATTGTGGTTTTTTTAAAAGTAATTGATTATAAATAATTAAAGAGCTTCAATTGCATCTTTGTACATTTTGTCAATAATTTCAACTGATTTTGCAAATTTTACTTTTTCTTTATCATTTAAGCTAATTTCAACAATTTTTTCAATTCCATTACGACCTAATACAACAGGCACACCAACATTAACTCCGGCAAAACCATATTGTCCACGCAAGTTAGCTCCGACTACTAGAATTTTTTTAGTATCATTTACAACATTTTTAACAATGTTTGCAAGTGCGGCTCCAATACCATAGTAAGTAGCTCTTTTACGATTAATAATTTCGTATGCTTTACGTGAAACTGGAAGTTCTAATTCTTGTTCATAGTTATCGGCATGAATTCCGGTTTGAGCTGAAAAAGCACAAATACATTCTCCAGCAATTTTGATGTTTGAGTAAGCAACAAATGAAGAGTCTCCATGTTCACCCATAACGTATCCATGGACAGATTCAGGAGCAACTCCTGCACGTTTAGCAAGTTCAATTTGAAGACGAGCTGTGTCTAAAACAGTACCAGAACCAATAACTTTAGCATCACTAAATCCTGAAACATCACGATATGCGCGAGTAATAATGTCAACTGGGTTTGAAGCGATAACGGTAATTCCTTTAAATCCTGACTCTTTGATTTTACGAGCAATTTCACTAATAATTTTAATATTATCTTTAACTAATTCAAGACGAGTTTCACCTGGTTTTTGTGGTCTACCAGCGGTAATTACCACAAAATCAGCATCCGCTACATCTTTGTAATCAGCTTGAAAAACTCTATATGGACGAACAACTGAAGGTGTAACATCTTCTAAGTCTAACGCTTGACCTTTAGCAAACTCAGGACTCAAGTCAATAATTCCATATTCACTAGCTAGTCCTTGATTAATAGCTGAGTACAAAAATGAAGTTCCAACATTTCCTGCACCAACTAAAATAATTTTTGTTGATTTCATAAATCTCCTTTTTTTATCACACCTAAATTTTAACTTATTATTTAGAAATTTTAGTAATTTCTGAGAATTTTCTAGATAGCAATATTTTTGATAAACTTGCATAGCTTGGATTTGGTTCTTTTAGTAAGAAAATAGCCCCAACTGCAAGTAGTGAGAAAATAATAATCAGTGCATAAGCACCACTAGCAAAGTTTAAAGATGCTGAAGCACCAATTTCTTTAAAGTCAACTCCAGGAGGAGTACTTACTAATCCAGTAATAATGTTTGCAATAGTGAAAAATGCATAACCAAGTCCTCAAATAAGACCAAATTGGTAACCAATTTTTCTTGGGTTTGCACCTTTATATTCATGTGGTAAGTTTAGAAGAACTCCTTGAATTCCTCATAAACAAGTCCCCATGACAAGTCCTAGAATTAAGAATAAGGCTGAGTAACCTCCATATTTACCTGGACCTTCTGTTTTAACACCATAAATAAATGTTATAGTTGCTAATATGTACATTAGCACACCAAAACCTATAACACCTGCAATAAAAGCACGACGTTTTAGTTGGTATTGAGATATTAGTCCCACTGTAAATGGTCCAACAAACATTCCTGCTAAAAATACAATTATGAAAACATTAATTTGAGAAGTAAAATCCGCTGTATTCCCTATAAATCTATGAAATAAAGGTTTAGAAAATGCAAATGGGAAGACAACTGCAATTAGTCATGAACCATAAAGTAATGTTCACACTCATGTATCTTTTTGTTTGAAAAATTTAAATAAAGATAATGGTTCAGCTGTTTGACGAGCTGCAACTGCATCTGGGTACAAGTCAAATTTTGCACCTAAAATAATATAACCAATTAATGGAATTAGTGTTAATAAACTAATTACTAAGAAAACTATTTGTCATTGTCCTTGTTCTTGAAATAGAAGATTGTCACCTTTTACAAAAGGTAATAAAGTAATTATTGTTCCGATTGGATAGAAAAATGGTGATAATTTAGAAAATAATGCTTTTTGTCTTTGATTCATGTATCTTGCAACAACTGGTTGAAGTAAAACAATTTGCATTGTTCCACCAATGGCCAAGATTGTACGTAAAATAATGAATCCTGCATATGATGGTGAATAAGGAGCAGCAATTCCAAAAAGCATAAACACTAATGAAATAATAACTGCATATTTATGTGAAACTTTAGCAATTAACCATCCAACTAAAATTGAACCAATAGCCCGTCCGATGGTAATTCCTCAGTTAACGGCCTGGTTTACAACAGAAGATGGTGCATCACTGGCATTTGGGAAGAAATGACCTAGATATCCTAGATATCCAACATCCTTCTGAAGCCCTACTTTACCATTTAATCCAGCTGATGCAAAACCTCAATTCATAACAAAAATGAGATATGCAAAAGCCAATAATGCTCAAAGAATAACCCCTTTACTAAATGTTAGGGATTGAACTTTAACATTTTTGGATGCAAATTTAAGTAAAAAATTTTGTTTTTCCATAATGTAAAGATTAATCCTATCTTTGCTAGAGTAAATACCTTCTAGCATTATTAATTATAACAAAAATAGTAGCTTTTAAAAAATAGAAAGCTACTTTTTTAATCTCTATCTCAGCCAAAACCAAATTGAAAAAATTATAACATTTTGTTTTAATTTTGTTTGTTTTTTTATGGCTATTTTTTTAATTTAGTTTGGTTGCATCAATTCGATCTGTTGTATCATGAATTTTTTGAGTAGAAAACCAAAATTGAGAATCTACCTTTGCAATTTCTTCTAAAATAACTTTTTTCTCAATTACAAAAATCACAGTTTCAACTCTTCACTGTTTTTGACCAGTATAACCTGATTTACCTTCTCAAATATTGTATGAGTGCCAATAATTAATAGATTTTAAATGGCTAACAATTTCATCAGGTTTGTTAGTGTAAACTTTTAATAGAATTTTTCCAAATTTTGGATAAATTCTATTAACTATAAGAGTAGACATTGTCGAATAAATAAAAACTGCAGTTGTTTTGAGACCCAAAAGTTGCATATTAACAGCCTTTGGCTCAATAATATACAACATAATTAATGAAAATAAAGCAAAACTAATTGAAGTAATAAACATAAATTTGCCAATTGGGCGACGACGTTTACTTGTAATATAATAAGTTATCAAATCAGTTCCACCACCTGAACCACCAAATTTTCAAGCAATTCCAATTGCTGTTCCAGCAAGCGTTCCACCAATAACTGTATAGTAAATAGTCTGAAGTGTTCCTGAATTAACTTTATTACCAGATGGAATTGTAAAAATAATATTATTTTTTAAAAATTCTTTCAACGAAGTATCAAGTGAAAAAATTTGGTTTCAAAAAATTTGAAAAATCATTCAAAAAATAGTCAAATAAACAAAACTTTTATTTGTCGATCTAAGCCAAAGTCAGATAATTAAAGGAATATTAAGGCCTAAAAAAATTATAGAAAATAATCATTCAAGGTTTTTGCCTGTTTTTTGATAGACTAAAATTAAAATTAATTTAGGAATGGCTGACAAGCCTGTTGGAATTGTTTCAACAATTCCTAAGAAAAAGTTAATCCCTAAAGTAAATAGTGCTGCTGAAATAAACATCATCAAAATTGAAATGGGTTTAATTTTCCAAATGTTTGCTAATGTGATATGTTCTTGTTTAAAATGAAAAAGTTCATTATTCATTTGATTTGTGAACTTGTTTTTTAAACAAGAAAGCATATTGTGTTTATTTAATTGCTGGGATTTGCAAGTACATTTATTTTTTTTGTGGTTTTTTTTCATAGCAAATTTAAAAGTATAACAAATTTTAGTATAAAAAAACCACTAAACACAATACTTCTCGATGTGGCTGCTATATTTCTATCCTGACCAAGTTACAAGGTTATTGTTTTAATGGCATTTATTATTATACTATAAATTTATTATTTTAAAAAAGTTTTTTATACTTTTGTTTATATTATAAATTAATTACCTCTTGAAACATATTTTCCAGTTTCAGTAGAAATAATAATTTTTTCACCTTCTTTAATAAATAAAGGGGCATCTAATTCATAACCAGTTTCAACTGTAATTTTTTTAGATGGGTTTGATGAGGTATTACCTTTAACAGCATCAAAAGCTTGAGTAACAGTTAACTCCACTTTAGCTGGTAATTCAACATCAAGAATTTCTTCTCCAAATTTACGAATTTGCACTTTAGCACCTTCAACTAAAAAGTTTAATTCTCATTCAACTTTTTCAATAGAAATACTAAATTGTTCAAAAGTTTCATCATTCATTAAAACAATATCATTTCCATCATTGTACAAAAATGATGCACTTGATTTATCAATGTGAGCTTTTTTCACAAATTGACCACCTGTATAGGTTTTTACAACAGTCGCACCAGTTTTTAAGTTTTTAACTTTTGCTTTAACGTTAGCTTGTCCACGCCCTTGTTTTGAATGTTGGGATTCTAAAACCACAAAAATATGTCCTTCATCTTGGAAGGTTATTCCTGGTTTGAACTCATTTACATTAATCATATTATACTCCTAGAAACATTGCTATTTTATCACATAAGCTTGTTTTTTAATAGTTTTATTAAATAATTAGTGTATTTAATTTCTTACAGTTTTTTTATTTTAATGGTTAAAGGAAAATAAAAAGCACAATAAATGTGCTTTTTATACAAAATAATTTGCAATTAAAAAAAGATTACTTACGAATATTTAGCGCTTCAATAGTTTCTTTGTAAGCGTTAAAATTAGTTTCTTTTAAGTAAGCAAGCATTTTTTTACGTTTATTAACTTTTGCAATAAAACCACGCATTGAGTGCTTGTCTTTTTTATTAACTGCAAAGTGTTGCTTAAGTGATTCAATATCCATAGTTAAAAGAGCAATTTGCACTCTAGTATCTCCGGTATTTTTTTCTGAACCACCAAATTTTTTAATTAGTTCTTGTTTTTTTTCTTTACTAATCATTTTTTTCTCCTTAAGTAAAATTTAAATTAAATTTATAACCTAGCAATAATCCGAGAATTTATTAAAACCAAGCAATAAATTAAAAAAAGTAATTTTAAATTAAAAATAAAAAAAATAAACAAAAAAATAGTTTTTTTATTTATTAAGTGTCAATATTTTTAAAAATGTATGCACATCTAAAGATGCCCCACCAACAAGAGCGCCATCAATAGATTCTTGATCTAAAATCTTCGCTACATTAGTTGGGTTTACAGAACCACCATAGAGCACTTTTGCTTGATTATTTGTAATTTCTTTAATAAAGTTACATACTTTTTGCGCTTGCTCAGCAGTTGCACTTTTTCCAGTTCCAATTGCTCAAATCGGTTCATAAGCTATAATAACATTAAAAAAATCAATTCCTTCAAGTGATTTTTTTAATTGGTTAGTAATCACTTCTTCTGTTTGACCTTTTTCAAATTGTTCTAATGTTTCACCAACACAAACAACAGGCAAAATACCTTGTTTTAAAAGTTGCTTGATTTTTTTGTTTACAACTTCATCAGTTTCATTAAAAAATTCACGACGCTCTGAATGTCCAACAATTGTATATGTTACACCCATATCTTTTAACATTTGGGCACTAATTTCTCCTGTTTTAGCACCATTATCATACATAGAAACATCTTGAGCTGCTCATGGAAATCTTGCACCACTTGAAGGGAATCTAAATAAATAAATGTAAGGTGCTGCAATAGCAAAATCAGTATCTACTATTTTACTTAAATTTTCCATATAAAGTTCCTGAAGCACATCAATAAATTGACTAGTTTCAGAAAATGTTTTATTCATTTTTCAGTTACCAATAATGATTTTTTTCATAATAGAATATTTTAAACTATATTATAGTTAAAGTTACAAAAATTATTAATATTTTTTGGCAATCTATTGCTTTAAGTGCCAAAATATGTTATAATTTGTTTTTGAAAACAAATAAAAGAAAGAAATAAATATGAGTAAATTAGAAAATTTGAACAAATATGCTAGAAATTTAACTTTTTTAGCAAAACAAAATAAACTAGACCCGGTTATTAACAGAGATGAAGAAATCAGACGAATTATCAAAATTTTATCTCGAAAAACTAAAAATAATCCTGTCTTAGTTGGTGAACCAGGAGTTGGTAAAACCGCGATCGTTGAAGGTATGGCACTTAAAATTGTTCAAGGACAAGTTCCACAAAATTTAAAGAACAAGCAAATTTTTGAACTCGATCTAACTGCCATTATTGCTGGCGCTTCTTTTAAAGGCGAATTTGAAAAACGAATTAAAGCAATACTATCTGAAGTAGAAAATAATCAAGATGAAATTATCATTTTTATTGATGAAATTCACTTATTAGTTGGCACCGGTTCATCAGGGGGTGATGCAATGGATTTTGCAAACATTTTTAAACCTATGATGGCTCGCGGACAAATCAAACTTATTGGAGCCACAACTATAAATGAATATCGACTTTATATTGAAAAAGATGCCGCTCTCGAGCGAAGAATGCAAAAAGTTGATGTCGCTGAGCCAAGTGTTGAAGATGCAATTACTATTTTACGTGGGATTAAAGATAGATTTGAAACTTTTCACCAGGTAAAAATTAGTGATAATGCATTAATTGCTGCATCACGCTTATCAGATCGTTATATTAGTGATAGATTTTTGCCAGATAAAGCTATCGATTTAGTTGATGAGGCTGCTGCTAATTTAAAAGTTGAACTAAACTATCAACCTGAAAATTTAGAAAAAATTATTCAACAACTTGGATATCTTAAAGTTGAAAAAATAGCCTTAGAAAAAGAAGGTAAAATAGAGAAATTAGCAACTTTAAACAAACAGATTGAAGCCCTAGAAATTCAACGAAAAGAAAATGAACAAAAATGAATTAGTCAGAAAAATCAAGCTAGTTTAATTGCTCAATATCAAAGTGAAATTGAAAAACATAAAAGCAAGTTAAATTCATTAATCTCAGATGGTAACTATGAAGCAGCTTCAAAAATTAAGTATCAAATTTTACCTGAGCTTGAATTAAAATTAACAAACTTAAAAGAGAACAACAATGAAAGCGAAAATATTGTAAATGAACTAGCGATTGCTAAAGTTGTAGCTAAAATTAGTAAAATTCCTGTTGATAAATTGATGGAAACTAGTGTTGATAAACTTCTGAATCTTGAAGATAATTTGAAATCAAGAGTCAAAGGGCAAGATGAAGCTATCTCATTAGTTTCACAATCTATTTTACGTTTTAAAGCTAATATCAGCGATCAAAGTCGTCCAATAGGTTCTTTTTTGTTTCTTGGGCCTACTGGTGTTGGTAAAACCGAACTAGCAAGATCGCTTGCACTGAATTTGTTCGATAATAAAAACCAAATTATTCGCCTTGATATGTCTGAATTTATGGAACAACATAGCGTTGCTAAATTAATAGGAGCTCCTCCAGGGTATGTTGGTTTTGAACAAGGCGGAATGCTTACTGAAAAAGTAAGACAAAACCCTTATTCTATTGTGCTTTTTGATGAAATAGAAAAAGCACATCCAGATGTTATTAACATTTTGCTACAAATTTTAGACAATGGTAGTTTAACTGATTCTAAAGGCCGAAATGTTAACTTTAAAAACACAGTTGTTATTATGACTTCTAATATAGCTGCTGACAAAATTTTACTTGGTAAACCACTAAACGATGAGCAACTCAAAAGTGAATTACTCAAGTTTTTAAAACCTGAATTTATTAATAGAATTGATGAAATAATTGCTTTTAACAAATTAGATAATAGCGCAGTAGCTCAAATTATAAATCTTGAACTAGCGGATTTAAATGGTAGATTGAAAAATTCTAATTATAAAATTGATTTTGACGAGTCAATTCATTCATGAATTTTAAACAATGGTTTTGATCAAAACTATGGTGCCAGACCTATTAAAAGATTTATTAAAAAAGAAATTGAAACCTGAATTGCAAAGCAAATTATTAGTAAACAAATTTTACCAAATAATCATATTGTAATTAGTTGGCAAAAAGGACAAATAATAGCTAAAACAATTTAAATACTTAGTTTTAGAGCTTCTACAAAAATTAAAATAAAAAGTTGATTTGAAAATCAACTTTTTATAATATTTTAAAACAATAAATTAATATTAAAATCTTATATTTTTATTTAAATTTAAACCCTTTATTAAAATAAAAGTTTAAGTAAAAAGTGTATTTTTATAACTCTAACTTTTGTTGATTTTAACTTAATTTAGAATGTAAATCACTTTCAATTACATTCTTTAATTTTTCAACTAATCTTTTTTGTTCTTCTGTACTCAAATCAGGATTATTTTTCATAAATGTAATTGTTTTTATAAACTCAGGATGGTAACCGATTCCTAAAGGTTTTCCATATGTTTTATGAAGTCTAATTCAATTATCACGAAGACGTTTATAAACCAAATCTGTTTGTTTGTGCTTGTAATTTTTTAATAAATACAAATGTGAAAAAATGTGTAAAATACCTGTTGAAACGATAACTTTTCTATAAATTCTATTTCAATGCACAGGTACATAAAAAATAGAAGCAAAAAATAAAGATAAAGATGGTGCACTTGTTGCCACAGATAAAATTCCAACTAATTTGTAACTACTTATGTCAGTGGCTTTAACTTGGATAAATGATTGAACAAAAAATGGTGTAAACAAGAACAGTAATCTAACAATATAATTTATTAAAGTAATTATTCCATTATTGACATAATAACGAACAAGTCGATCTGAATGGCCTTTATTTTGAACATTATTAATATAAATCATTATTTCTATTAAAAATAAAAAAACTGTAAGAGATAAAATGTAAACACTATATTGTCAAACACTATATTTGTCAAAACCACCCGTTGCAGCTCAAAATAAAAATCAAATTAATGAAACTAAAAGAATAACAATAGTTTTATAAACTGATTGTGCAAGAATGGACATTTTATTTCAAAAACTTTCAATTGGATTATTTTTATCATTACTTTTAACAATTTCAAGATTTGATAAAATGTCTTTATTTAAAACTTTAAAGTTATTACTTCAAACATTAATTTTGCTACGATAATCCATTTTTGCATTAATATCACTCAATGCTTCAATAGATGGGATATGAGAAAGTTCTTCAACAAATTGTCGTTCTTCTTTCCCGATACCTAAACCATCTAATTCACTATTTGCCTTTTTTTTAGTTCAAAAAGCAAATTTATTTTTTTTAATAGTTTCGGTTTTTGAAACAGAATTATTAACATTATTGAATGATTCTTTACTATTATAAATAATTGTTTGTGGTTTAGTTTCCGTTTTTGGCAAAATTATATCATTTACTTCATCCATTTTTTTTTGTTGCTTATTATTTGGATTAGAATCTATTTTAATTTCTGGTTTATCATTTTTTGAAAGTAAAAAATTTAAATTTTCTTCAAACTTATTTTTTGATTGTTGAAATGTTTTTAACTCATCTATTTTAATTTCAGATGGCTTCTTCTCAACTTTAGATAAAATGAATGGTTTTTCTGTTTTTGTATTTTCTTCTTTTTTTAATATATTTTTTAGTTTTTTAAATTCAAATTTCATAATTGATTCAAAATTGTATCATAAATATAATTTGATACATTTCCTTTTTAAATAAGACTTTTAAAAATAAACTAGGGCACCTTTTTGGTGTCCTAGTTATAAAATTATTTTATAAAATTATTCAAAATTTAAATATTGTTTAACAAAACTTTGACGTAATTTCATTATTTTGTCATTATCACTAGCAAGTGATTTGTTATTAAATACTGCAAAAGATTTAAAAATAATTGATCCTTTTTCATCTGTGTTACTTGTTTTAGTATCACCAATTTGATAAAAATCTAGACCTCTACTTATAATTGTTTTATCACTTGGTGTTGGACTTTGAGTTGTTGTAGAACTCCCTATGTGTCCACCACCTGCAGTTGAAGCTGCTTCTGCTGGTTTTAAATCAAATGTAAGAGTTTGACTTATATATGATTCACCATTATTAACAGCAGTTCTTGGAATTAATGTAAATTTTAAACTATTATCTGTTTTAACAATTTCTAATAAAAGTGGTAAATTCACATCTTCAAAAAACCCTTGGAAATCTTTATCAAATTTACCTTGAGATGAAGCAGTGATGTGTCTTTTTGAAGCATCAGTTGAAGCAGAACCAACTGCTGATCTTCCACCTTGAGGAACCGGTATTGCAGTAGCGTTTATATCTTGTAATTGAATTTGTTCACTAGCGTCTGCACCACTTGTAACTTTTGCTCTTTTAATAGAAATTTTAGAATTATTTGCATCATTAACAAACTGATTAGATGCAACTAAAGCTAAAATTTCAAAAGGTACTGATGCAGAAGATGCTACAACTCCTGAGACACTTGGAGAATGTGAGGAACTAGCTTGTGCAGTTTCATCTTTTAGATTTTTATATTCAAGTCCAATAATGAATGAATCAGAAAAGTTTTTAGAATCTATTTGTTGAGCTGCACCACCGTGTTGTTGTCCAGAAGAAGGTTCAGGCAAATCAGAAGTTCCACTTAATTTTTCAATAAATACACTAACCTCACCTGATTCATTACCTATTTTGCTTGATAATAAATTATATCTTTTACCACTTTGTAAATCTTTGGTTGGCTCAAATGCTAAGTACATAACCCCATCTTTTAAAGTGGTGGCTGTTTCGTCTTGACCTTGATATTTAAGTGGATTATTTAAATATAAACCATCTTGAGTTAAAGAATTAGTTAATTTTTCTGGTGTTTTGGTTTCACCTTCTGTAGCACCTTTAGCTGCTTGTGTTGATTTAGGAGCTGGCTGTTTAGGTGTTGCAATTTCTGTTTCTTTATCACTAAAAATTACAAAATTATTATTTAAAGAATGTAAATTGAAAACTTTTGAAGTTTTGTCTTCCAAAGATTCTCTGGCATCGAAAAAGTAAGCAACTCCATCTTTTTTTGCTTGATCATAAGCAACATTATTCGCAGTTACATTTCCAATTTCAAGATCACCAATAATTTCATTTTGGCTTGAAAAAATTAATTTAAAAATAGAGCTTGTTTTATCAAAATCACCACTGACTTTTAAATCAGTAAATTTAGCAACTAATTCATCAAGAATTTGTCCTAAAAAATCACCTGCTTTTAAAGTTTGAGTTTTTACTACTGCTTGTGGTTGACTATTACCTTCACCTTGCACATCACTAACTTCTACTGGTTTAGCAGTTTTGTCTTGACTACTTTGTTGTGTTTTTGAATTTGTGCGAGTGACAATAGTTTTATTTACATCTGTTGCGAAATTATTGAAAAAATCAATAATATTTTGTTTGTGTTCAGCTGTATATCTAGATCAATCACTCAATGTGTTTGTAACACGTTGAATGTCACTAGCAAAAATAGTTACAAAATTACTACTTTTTTTAATATTAAGCATTGAATTAGAACCAACAATGTCATAAAAAGCTTTTTGGTTATCATCGCCTAACAAATTACTAATTAAAATAGGAACTTTAATTGAAGGGCTTTTAAACATTGTTTTTGTTTCTTGAGATTCATCGCTATTTGATGGTAGATCAATTAATTTTAAACTTTCAGGTGTTAAAACAATTCCATTGTGGTAAGTTAGGCTTGCATTAACACTAACTTGTTCATTATTATCTAAACTAGCTGTTTTATCAGGGGTTACAACTGAAAATGTAACATCAAAATTACCAAATCTTTTTTGTTTTTGATCAAATCAAGTACTAAATAAATTATCTTTACTAGTTTGACTCTTAATTAATTGATAAAAGCTTTGTTGTTGATTTAATAGTTCTGCTCTTTTTTCAGCTTTTAGTGTGAAAAATGGTTGTTTAACAAACTCTTGTTTAAATTTAGTTGCAATATCATTAGTTGAAACCAAACCATTAACATTAACTATAACATTTTGTGTTTTATTTTGAGCATCAATAATTTGAACTTTAAAACTAGCAGTTCCTGTTGCATCATCAAAAGTAACAGCAATTTCACTTTTTTGACTTTGTGAATTTTGTGGATCTTTATAAGCAATAATTTTGCTAGTTGTAGCTAAATAAACAAGTTTTTGAACTTTGTTTTCAAAACTAATACTTCCGATTCTAGCAATAGTATTTTTAAGTGCCGATGCTAATTGATCTTCATTTAAACTAATTTGAGTTGTATTTGCAACCACACTTTCATCTGATTGACTTGTTTGAGCACTAATGATTGAATTAATTTCACTAGCTAAGATACTTTGAATCAATATGTTGAATTGTGAAGGTAATAAATCACCATAACTTGCTAAAGGTTTTAAAGTTAAATCGGCTTTTACAATTCCACTTTGATTGACAGTGGAGTTTGTTTGTGTTTGTGCAAAACCTGAAATAGTAGCTAAAACTGAACCTATGCTAACTGGTTTTTCTGTTTCTTTGTTAAAGGCCAATACAGAAACATTTTCCACACTAGTTTCACTTGATGCTGTATTTTCAAGTGGAGAAACTTGAAAGTATAAACTTGGATATTTTTGTTCTAATTTACTAAAATCTACTAAAGAATTTAAGTTAAAAGATTTAGTTTGAACCATTGCTACAACTTGATCTGATGTCAAATCACTTGCTTTTTGGTTAATGTTGAGTTGAGCTAAATCGGTAGCTAAATCAGGGTAAGCATTTCCAATCACTTTGCTTTGATTAGATACTACAAATTCAGAACTATATTGTTTGCTAATTCTAGAAGTAGAAATCCCAACCCCTAATCCAAGTGTTAAGGCAACAAACCCAAGTGCAGTAGCACCAATAATTATTTTATTTTTCAATGAAGTATTTTTCATAACTTTCCTTTAAAAACCTTTAATTAACTTTTTGCTTTAGCAACAACAATTTCATCTTTTCATAATTTGTCAAATAATCCATCAGTAGATTCATCTTTATTCGGATTTTCAACAATTTTAATTACAAGAGGAATACTTGAAGTAACTTTAGTAGTTTTTGTGGTTGGAGTTGTACCTTGTTGTGCAGAACCATTTGATTGAGCTGGATTATTTTGAGCTCCACTGTTTTGAGCTGCAGAATCAGTACTTGGAGCTACCGGTTCTGTTATTGATACATACACTTTTCCTTTTAGTGTAGCTGATGTATCTGAATTTAAAGTTGCACTATCGATTTCAAAATCATAGCCATTGTTTATTGATTTTAAATAAGGAATTAATCCTTCAGTTAGTACTTTGAAATTTTCAAATTTTTCTTTAGGATCAAAGGTTGGTGTAGTAGCTTGACCTGGTTTACCTTGTTGGGTTTGTTGGGGTTTAGCGGCTTCAACTTCTTTATTTCTCTCTTCAATTGTATCTTTTAGAAGTTTGAATTTATTTTTACCAAAAATTAAACTAGTATATTGGGTTGGGATAGCTAAAATGGTTGAATCAAGGTTTGAAATGGCTTTAAATTTGTCACCATCAAAACTAGATGTTTGTAAATATAGGGATACTTTTTTAGTATGAAGAACGTCATCTACAAAATCACCATTACTTTTTTTGAAACCAAGTTTGTATCAATATTTTAACTCAATAACTTTTTTATCTGTGTTAGTTGTAGCACTAACTACTTTATTAGACTTATCTTCTATAGGTGTTTCTTCAAAAGCCACACTAACTTTAAAACCAAAATCACTCTTATTTGATCAACCACCATTTGCAGCCGCTTGTAAGTAAAATGCAACAACTAAATCTTTAAGTGATGACATTTGTTCAAGACCAAAGTAATTAATTTTGTGTTTACCTGGATTTGAAGTATCGCTGTTCTTTTCAACTTCTGAATAAATCTTATTTGCATCAAATGATTTAGTAGGATTGAATGGAAAATTATGTGGAATAAAACTACTTTGACCAACATTATTTTCAATAGCCGGACCAGTTCCAAAGGATATAGCATTACCTAAGTCTCCTGGAGTTGGGGCTTCATCAGTTGAGGTATCACTGGATGATTTTCAATCAATTTTTCAACCCAATACTTGACTAAGATAATCATTGAAATCATATTCATATGTATCATCTGTTGTAGGTGCTCCTCCAACAATAGAACCAGTACCTGGAACAGACGCTCCTTGAGTTGAAGGACTTACTGTAGGTTTTTCTATCAACTTAGATGCATCAAGTAATTGAGCTCTCTTAAATTGATAAGCACTTAAAAATGATAACAATCTAAAATTATAATTTTTATCGCTATTCTCTAAATCTGAAAAAGTGAGTGAATCATAAGGTTTTAAGTTAGATATATAATTTGAAAAATCTGGACTCAATTGTTTAAAATTACTTGGTAAATATAATGGATATGAATTAGCATAATCTGTAAAATAACCATTTATATCAAATAAATAAAGAAAGTTATTGTCATCGCTATCATCAGAATTAGAATTATTATTTTGAATTTTAATGTTATCTAAATCACTAAGTGACAATGAACCTAAGTCATCTAAGTTTGCATATTTACCTTTGTCAAAAGATACTCCAACAGCTTTTGCTAATTTATATAACCCATTAACAACTGCTGAATGACCTTGTGTTAAAAGTGAGTGATAAAATGCACCAAGTTCATCCTGAGATTTAAACACATTTGATTTTGAGCTAAAAATATTTTGATCTTGATAAGATTGTTCTAAATTTTTAGTTCAATGAGCAGCTTCTATATCTGAAATTGTAGGAACTTGCGCATCTGCACTTGCAATTTCAAGCATTTTATTATTTAAATTAAAGTTGTAACCATTTGAACTTGAAATCAACTGTGCCAATTCATTTAATTTTTGATTTTTAATCAATGAAGAAATTTCTTCACTACTAATCAATTGTGATGTAGTTAATGGTTTAGCAGTATCACCACCTAGCTCGCCAGTTTTGTTTTCAGAAATTAAAGAATCAAGTTGGTTTTGATCAACTTTTTTAAAGTTATCAAGATCAAATTTAACTTCTTTACTTGCAATTGCTTTTGAACCGTCACCACCAACAACTGAATCCAATAAACTAATTCTAGCTGGTAAATCAATGTATAGTCTATTGTCCACTCCGATTTTAATACTTGCTTTTTTAGTTAAAAAATCATATCTAAAATATTTTTTAACAAGTTCAGCTGGTAAATCTTGATATTCACCTAAATTTAATCTAACACCTTTAATTAATAAACGATTAATAGCTTTATTAATGTCATCCTGGTTGCTAATTTTTTGCAATTCATTAAAGAAAGTAAAGGCATCATATTTGTAAGAGTCTACTTTTGAAGTATCAAAATTAGAAGATATGGTTTTTTGAATACCATCTTTATTTAAAGGTTCAAAGTAAATATCCTTACGTTCATCTGATGAATTAGGATCACGATAAAAATCTAAACTACTTAGTTCGAATATTCCAATTTCATTAATAACTTTTTGTGGGTCTAAAAAGAAATTAGCATTTTGACCAACTTCAATTTTTTGAATAATAGTATCACTTTTAGAAGCAGAAGATGCAATTCTAGTTTGAGTCTCTGGACTAAAACTAGTTTCTACTCAAAAATCAAAAGCATTTGAGTTGTCCTTAGACAAACTTGCTCATTGTTTTTCATTATTGTTTGTAGGATTTTGGACTAATTTAATAGTGAAAGGCTTTTCTCCTAATTCACCAGATAATGTTGTTGCTTTGTCATTAATATCATTCAAAATTTGATTGAAATTCAAATGAGATGATAATTTTGCAAGAACTTCATTACTATTCGCGGATTCATTTAATTCACTAACAAAATCACTAACTTGTGTTAAAGAAAGCGGTTTTGCCATTTGTTCATTATTAGCAGTAATTTTTGAATCTTTAGAATAACTTAAATCAATTGGTTTAATTGTGCTAAGACTATTACGAACAAAATCTGAATATTGTATTAAAGCATTTTTCACTGCATCTGATTGACTTAAATAAACAGTGTATGAATCTGATTTTGCAACTTTATTGTTAATAGTTTGACTTAAGTGAAATTGTAATTCAAAACGACTTTGAGAATCTTGTGCTTCAAATTTTTCAATTTCTACCTTAATTCCATTTGGAACAGAGTAAACATCATTATTTGTTGAAATGAATTGAAGGTCATCTAATAAATTTGAATCAGCTTTTAATTTACCATCTTGGTCAAATAGTTTGTTTTTTAAAGTACTATAGTCACTAGTGAATGGTGCAAATTCATTTTTAAAAGCAACTGATTTAATTTGTGAAATTTCAGCATTAACGCGTGCTCTTGGGTTTTGGCCATTATAATTAGCCTGACTAGCTAGTCCCACTACTAGTCCAAAAGTTGTAATTCCTGCAGCAGCTAGACCCGCTGTTAAAAGTTTTTGTTTATTTGTCATTAAAAAATCCTATTAAAAGTGAATAATTTTTTTTAAAATTGTACTACAAAAAGTTATTTTTCTTATTAACTATATATCACAAAATAAAAAAATAAAATTATTTTATGATTTTTAAAAGTAAAAATAACTTTTTTTTAGCTTAAATTTAGTTTTTAAATGTAAATTTACCTTCGATTCTATTGACTAATTTAATTTTTTTAAATTAGTAGCTTAAACAGTAATTTAATTAAAGATAAAAACTATTTTAAAATAGCTAAATTGCTAACAAAATTTGTTTAAATTCATGCATTTTCAAAATGCACTTTAGCAAATTCACCTATATATTATAGTTAAATTTCTAAATTTATTTAAATTAAAACTTTAAAATTTAGCAATAAAAATAGTTTTATATTATAATTATGAAGATAATGGATCAGTACTCAAGAGGCTGAAGAGGATATGTTGGAAACGTATTAGGGGCTTTACCGCCCGCGCAGGTTCAAATCCTGTCTGATCCGCCATTTGCTCTCGTGGTGAAATTGGTATACACGTTAGATTGAGGTTCTAATGCGGAAACGCGTGCAAGTTCAAGTCTTGTCGAGAGCACCAAAAAGTTATCGAATTTTTCTGAATAAGTCTTCCATACTAACCCTCTTTCTTATTAGTTAATGACTAAAAACTGCGTTTTAAATGTTTGTAATTCCTTTAGTAAGTTTGTATTCTAAGA